>CANGLL010000049.1 GCA_947454605.1 Methylococcaceae bacterium
ATCGCCAGCACTACGAGCAGCACGGACGGCAATATTTAACATGGGTTGCATAGACAAATTTATAATGAGCGATAAAAAAGATAATGATAGCAAATCTTTTGGTAAACTTGCCGTATTTTTATCTAAGGACAATGCCCCTTGCTTTCACATATTAAAATAGTTTTAGTGGAAACATCTCATCCCGGCAATATTGGTGCTGTTGCTCGTGCCATGAAAAATATGAGCATGTCTAATCTCTGTTTAGTTTCTCCCAAAATATTTCCGAGTGCGGAAGCAACTTCAAGAGCAACTGGAGCTGATGACATATTAGCGAAAGCAAAAGTTTATGATGACCTCCATGATGCCATCAGTGATTGCCAACTTGTAATCGGCGCAAGTGCTCGATGCAGAACCATCAGTTGGCCAGAAATGACACCTAGAGAATCTGCTGAAAAAATTGTCGCTACTGATTCTAAACTTAAAACGGCTATTATATTTGGTAGAGAAAATTCGGGGCTCAAAAATCATGAATTAGATTTATGCCAATATCTGCTTAGAATTCCGTGTAATGAAGAGTACAGCTCTTTGAACATTGCAGCAGCGGTACAAGTGGTTTGCTACGAACTATTTGTTAGTGCCGGTCAATACAGTGAATTAATGATCGGTGATAAAGGCAAAACCATTAAAGCTACAAACCAACAAATGGATTCGTTTTATGAACACCTTTATCAAACCTTAACTGATATCGGCTTTATGCATCCTGACAAATCTAAATCCATTATGCGACGCTTAAGACGCCTATTTAATCGAGCAGATTTAGACGTCAAAGAAATAGACATTCTGAGGGGGATTTTAAGAATGTCACAAGATAATCAAAGGAACAAATAATGTTTGACCGAATTAAAGAAGATATTGCCTGCGTATTCGAACGAGACCCTGCCGCTCAATCAGTATTTGGTGTTATCACTACTTATCCAGGCGTACACGCTGTGTTTTTACATAGGATCAGTCATGCCATCTGGATGGGTAAATTTCATTGGCTTGCAAGATTTATTGCCTATATAAATCGATGGTTAACAGGTATTGAAATACACCCAGGCGCGCAAATAGGCCGACGTTTTTTTATAGATCATGGCATGGGTGTGGTAATAGGTGAAACAGCTGTTATTGGTGATGATTGCACCCTATATCATGGCGTCACTTTAGGTGGGACTTCTTGGGCAAAAGGTAAGCGCCACCCTACGCTTAAAGACGGAGTCGTAATTGGTGCCGGCGCCAAGGTATTAGGCCCCATTGAAATTGGGACAGGCGCACGTGTAGGCTCTAATTCTGTGGTCATTAAATCAGTCCCTGCGGGCGCAACTGTGGTTGGCATTCCTGGGCATATCATTGGTAATACCAAGCCTTCTTTTTCAAGTGAGCACACTAAATTACCCAGTCAAAAAAATTTTGACGCTTATGGTACGCACGCGAACATGCCTGACCCTATTGCACATGCCATTAATAATATGATTGACCATATACAAGTGTTAGATACACAGATTGAAACCATGAAGGCCGCACTCAATGAGCATGGTATTAAATGCACTGAAACCTCTATAACCGCTTTAGTAGGATGTGAAATTGCAGATTGCTATAAAGAATCAGATTCTGAGTTATAAAGTGTTTGTTACAAATAATTGTTGACTATTTTACTTGGTTACGTATATTAGTACGAAATACACTTAATTAATTGAGGGAATCTATAATGCGTTTAACCACAAAAGGTCGTTATGCTGTTACAGCGATGTTAGACCTAGCTTTACACAGCCGAACTAACCCAGTTACTCTGACAGATATTGCTGCTAGACAAACTATATCCCTATCCTATTTAGAACAGCTATTTGCGCGTTTGCGCAGAGCTGATATGGTAAAAGGTGTTCGTGGTCCTGGTGGTGGATATACACTTTCTAGTGACGCTAATAATATTAATATTGCAGATATTATTGCCGCTGTGGATGAACCTATTGATGCTACAAAATGCGGCGGTGAAGCTAACTGTCAAAATGAAAAAGCCTGTTTGACACATGATTTGTGGATGGGACTTAGTGCACAAATTAGACAATACTTAAAAAGTATTACACTCGGTGATTTAATAGCTAAACAATTAGCGCAAGAAACTGCCATAGTTAAAAGCGAAGAAATTGTTAATATTGTTGAACTACATAAAACAAATGAGTTGCACTCTATTTTGTGATTTATTTTGATCATAACGCATCAACGCCTCTCGATGAGAGAGTGCTTGATGCAATGATGCCATTTCTAACAACCTTTTATGGCAATCCCTCTAGCTTATATCGTCAAGGTCGCTTAGTTCGGAGTGCTATAGATACTGCTCGTGAACAAGTGGCTGCATTAATCAATTGCACGCCTAGAGAAGTCATTTTTACCAGTGGTGGTACAGAAGGTAACAATTTAGCGCTAAACTCAGTACTTCAAAACAGTCATATTGCAATTTCGTCTTCTGAACACCCTTCAGCCCTCGATTTTGCAAATCATTTAGCGGCTAAAGGGAATCAGATTGAATACATAACTATTGATGAGTTAGGCATTATCAACGCTTCTCAACTCGATCACATTCTTAAGTCTCCTACAAAGTTAGTATCGATCATGCTCGCAAACAATGAAACGGGCGTCATTCAAGATATTAATCAGATCACTCAGAAGCTTAAAATTAAAGAACTCACGGTCCATACTGATGCGGTGCAGGCTGTAGGAAAAATACCTGTCTCTTTTACTGATTTGGGCGTTGACCTGATGACCCTTTCGAGCCACAAAATTTATGGACCCAAAGGCTGCGGTGCCTTAATAAGTAAAATAAAACACCCCGTATCTCCACTTATGTTCGGAGGTAATCAAGAAAATGATATAAGACCGGGCACTGAAAATGTCGCTGCCATTGTTGGCTTTGGAAAAGCGGCTGAATTAGCTAAAATTGAATTAACTGCACGTTATGAATATCTAAATTCATTAAGATCGACTTTAGAAGAAGAGTTACTAAAAATACCAGGGCTTTGTATTTTTGCCTATCAAGCGCATAGACTACCCAATACAACCCAATTTGGCATAGCAGGTATCGATGGTGAGATGCTATTAATGAATCTCGATATAAAAGGCATTGCAGTGTCTAGCGGATCGGCCTGTGCAAGTGGAAGCAACGAAATAAGTCATGTATTAAAATCCATGGGCGTAGAACCTCTGCTGGCCAAAAGTGCAATACGCGTTAGCTTAGGAATAAGCAACACTAAAGCACAAATACACACATTTATTGATCAACTTATAAAATGTATAACCGTTTGATAAAGGAGAATTATGTCAATCACACTGACTGAAAACGCAGCGCGTCAAATTAAAAAACAGCTGGATAAACGTGGCACAGGCATTGGATTAAAATTAGGCGTCAAGAAATCGGGTTGCTCTGGTTACGCTTACGTACTGGACTATGCTGAAACACTTGAAGCCAATGATAATGTGTTTGAAAACTTCGGCGTTAAAGTCATCGTATCAAATGATGACTTAGAGTTTGTTAACGGTATCTCATTAGACTACCGAAAAGAAGGCATTAATGAAGCCTTTAAGTTTGACAACCCCAATGTAAAAGGCACATGTGGTTGTGGTGAGAGTTTTTCTGTAACTGAATAAAACTAAGCTAAACAACCCGCCCGTGTTTATTGAACACGGGCGGGTTAACAATAACTATTTAGTCTAACTTACCGCAACATTGTTTGAACTTTTTACCTGATCCACAAGTACATGGATCATTACGCCCTACTTTCTCACCATGACGCACGAATGGTATTACATTTGAATCATCACCCATTGAAGTTAGAGCTTGAGGTGCTGGCGCTTCTATAGCATCGAAACTAGGGGCTTCCGCATGCTCATAATGCAATTCTTTTGGCGCTTGCATTTGTTCATCCAGGGCTTGAACGTCTTCTTCTTGACGGACTTGGACTTTAAATAAGACGGTAACCACTTCATATTTAATATGTTCAAGCAAACTAGTAAACATTTCAAATGCTTCGCGCTTATATTCTTGCTTAGGATCTTTTTGCGCGTAGCCCCTAAAATGGATACCTTGACGTAAATAATCCATCGCAGCTAAGTGCTCTTTCCAACTTGTATCTAAGACTTGAAGCATAATTGACTTTTCAAAATGTCTTAGAACATCTGCAGTAATTTTAACTTCTTTGTCTTTGTGATTTTGTTCTAAAATCTCAACAATGCGCTCACGCAAACTATATTCTTGCAATGCGTGATCATCATCCAACATTTGTTTAACAGGAATATGAACATTAAATTCGTGTAACAAATGTTCTTCTAAGCCTTGAACATCCCATTGCTCAATCATAGTTTTTGCTGGGATATACTGACTGATCACCTCATTTACGACATCTCTACGAATAGCAGTAATGATTTCTGAAATTTCATCAGCAGCCATTAACTCATTACGTTGACCATAAATTACTTTTCTTTGATCATTTGCGACATCGTCATACGCTAAAATTTCTTTACGAATATCAAAGTTACGACCTTCAACCTTACGTTGTGCATTTTCAATAGATCTTGTTACCCAAGGATGTTCAATCGCCTCACCATCACCCATACCCAGTTTTTTCATCAAACCAGCTACACGATCAGAAGCAAAGATACGCATTAAATCGTCTTGTAGTGATAAGTAAAAACGTGTTGAACCAGGATCACCTTGACGACCAGAACGGCCTCTTAATTGATTATCGATACGACGAGATTCGTGACGTTCAGAACCTATAACATGTAAGCCACCGCTAGCAAGCACTTGATCATGCCGTTCTTGCCAACGTGCTTTTGCTAAATCCCTATCTGATTGACTCGCGTCTTCGCCCAATAATTTATATTCAGCTTCTAAGTTACCGCCTAAAACGATATCTGTACCACGTCCCGCCATATTAGTAGCGATGGTTACCGCACCCGGCATCCCTGCTTGTTCGATAATATGCGCTTCACGTTCGTGCTGTTTAGCATTTAAGACTTCATGTTTGATACCTTGCTTATTTAATAAAGCCGATAATCTTTCAGAATTTTCAATAGACGTTGTACCGACTAACACAGGTTGATTTCGACTAACACAATCTTTAATGTCTAAAGCAACCGCGTTATATTTTTCATCGGTCGTTAAATAAACCAAATCACCTAGATCTTTTCTGATCATATTACGATGAGTTGGAATAACAACCACTTCTAAGCCGTAAATTTTATTTAACTCAAACGCTTCAGTATCCGCTGTACCTGTCATACCCGACAGCTTGTCATACAAACGGAAGTAGTTTTGGAATGTAATTGACGCTAATGTCTGATTTTCATTATTTATAGGTACATTTTCTTTGGCTTCTATCGCTTGGTGTAGACCTTCTGACCAACGACGACCAGGCATGATACGACCTGTAAACTCATCAACAATGATGACTTCATTATCGGCAACAATGTAATCTACATCTTTTTTGAATAAAGCATGACCTCTTAAAGAAGCATTTAGATAATGCATTAATCGGATGTTAGCTGCATCATATAGACTAGAGCCTTCTGGCAATAAGCCCTGCTCTAGCATTAAGTTTTCAACTCGCTCATGACCCGCTTCAGTTAAATAAACCTGACGCGTTTTCTCATCCACAGTATAGTCACCAGGTTGATCATCACTTTCTTGTAACTTTAATAAGGGTATAACGGTATTAGCTTTGATATAAATCTCAGTACTTTCTTCAGTAGGGCCCGAAATAATTAAAGGCGTTCTCGCCTCATCAATTAAAATGGAGTCAACTTCATCAACAATAGCGAAACTTAAATCACGTTGTACTTTTTGATCCAGACTAAATGCCATGTTGTCACGCAGATAATCAAAACCGAATTCGTTATTTGTACCGTAGGTAATATCAGCCGCATAAGCCTCTCTTCTCGCTTCATGCTCTAACTGACTCACAATAACACCGGTGGTTAAGCCAAGAAAGCCATACAACCTCCCCATCCACTCAGCATCACGTTTAGCTAAATAATCATTAACCGTAACAACATGGACGCCTTTACCGGGTAAAGCATTGAGGTAAGCGGCCAATGTAGCCATTAAAGTTTTACCTTCACCGGTCTTCATTTCGGCAATTTTGCCATCATGAAGCATCATGCCACCGATAAACTGAACATCAAAATGACGCATGTTAAAAACACGTGAAGAAGCTTCTCTTACTGCAGAAAATGCTTCTGGGATCAGGCTATCTAGAGACTCACCTTGTGCTAAGCGATCACGGAACTCTTGTGTTTTAGCTTTTAAAGCTTCATCAGATAAATTTTCGAATTCAGAAGCTAAAGCATTGATCTTTTTGACCAGCTTTTTTTTCTTATTTACTAGCCTATCGTTACGGCTCCCTACAACAAGTTTAACTAGCTTACCCAGCATGGTATTTTTCCGGTGTTTATTTAGTGATTGATTGAGTCAAAGTGCTTGATTATATACTGTATAGGCCTTTAGATACAGCTAAAAACAATTTGTACATAAGGTTGATACGAAACTATGCTTGGGTTCTTTTAAGAAAATACAAGGCCAATAGCAACACAACAAAACTAGGTGCAAAGGCCATTACGGCAGGATTAATATCGTAAATTAAACCTAAGTGCCCGACCGTCTTATCTAAAATATTAAATCCCATGCCGATAACAACCCCTATCATCATTCGCTCACCGACACTCACACCTCTTTTAATCCCAATTACAAAAGGTGTTGCCAATAAAAGCATGATAAACGTGACCAAAGGATTAACAATACGCCCCCAAAAAGCCAGTTCATAGACATGTGACTTTTGATGATTTTCTTTTAAAAACGAGATATAGCCTGCCAAATCAACCATCGAAAGATTATTCGGGAGTACCGTCACTATTTTTAATAAATTGGGCGCAATAGAGGAATGCCATAATTGGCTTTCTGTAACACTAGACTTTATTTGATCAGTTGAAATCTCGGAATTTGTAATGTGATTTAGACGCCATTCTTGATTACCCAAAAATAAGGCTTGGTCGACATGGGTAGATTTTTGTAATTGTTGATTTTCGTCTAATTCGTAGATGACTAAATCGGCTAAATCGCCATCTCCCATCACTTTCTTAATATTGATAAAGGTTTTACCTTCTCTAAACCAAACGCCTTGTTCTGCACTGGTAACGGCTTTATTGGCTTGTGCGGAAACTCTCAACATATGCGCCATACGTTGTGATGTCGGAGCGATAAATTCACCCACTATCAGTGTAATAGCGACTAAAAAACAACCCGCTATCATTACTGATCTAATAATCCCTAAAATTGATAACCCCGCCGCACGCATTGCAATTAATTCACGATTATTACCCATAGAGCCTAATACAAAAAGACTACCTAACAATGCAGAAGCAGGTAACAATTCGTAAAAAACCCCCGGGGAAGTGAGCACCAAATACGTTAATATTTCTTTTAAACCGTAATGACCTTCACCTAAATGCTTCAGTTCATCCGTAAAAGTGAATAAATTAAACAGAGTCAGTAATATCATTTGAGTAATAAAAGCACCTTTTAAAACTTCAAATACAATATATTTACTTAAAACTTTCACTTAAAAACCTTCGCTTTAATATTCATTTTTACCCATTCCCAGCCCACTAATCTGATGATTAATCCCCCCCCTAATAAGACTAATATCAAATTAACCGTGGAGGCTCCTAACCAAAAAGGTACCGTGTGATTTTCGATCCAACTTTGACTCACGCGTAATAAATTTCCATAACTAAAGTAAATTAAGAAACCCATAAACATATTTCCATAAACGCCACCTCTGGGTGATACTTGAGCCAATGGCACACCAATCAAGGCCAATAACAATGCACCCATAGGAATTGCAAATCGTCTAAATAATTCAGTCTTATTAAAAACAAGGTCGTTATCAAGCAATCTATCAACCGAATGTGCATGGCGATTAAACTTTGTAGTAACTGTTTTTTCTTCAATTCTTATGGCATATTCATCAAACGTCTCAATAACATAATTAAGCATCCCAGGCTTACCTTTAACCTGTTCACCATTGAAAAAAAATATATAACGGCCATCGGAATTTTCTTTAATAATTGCAGTCTTGGATCCTATTACACCTATACTATCTTTTAGCGTATTTTGTAGAAAAACATTATGCAAAACACCTTCATCATCTATGTTTTCGACATATAAGACTAATTCTCCATTCTTATATTCGCTAAACTTACCAGCAGCAATACCCCTAACATCCGCAGTTTCTTCACCATTTTTAATAATTTTATCTACCTGGTCTTCAGCCCATGGCGCAATAAAAATAGATAACAGTGCCCCAATTGTGATGACAGGTAACAATAGAATAGTAATTGATTTATAGAGCTTAAAGACACCCGCCCCGGCAGAAGCAATAGCTGACATTTCTTGATCTCGGTACATACGGCCAAAAACCATCAGCACCGACATAAATAAAGCGGGAGGAAATAATTCTGCGGAGGTAATGATGGTTTTATAAGCGAGGATACTTAATAAAGAATCATTAGAAATCATGCCCGCAATCGCTTGATCTAAGATTCGTATGAAGCCGCGACTCACGATTATGATGACCAATACAAGCAAGACAGAAGATAACGTCTTGAATAATTCATAGACGATCATTTTATCCAAAACAGTAAACCATTTTCTTTTAGGTAGCTTCAAACTTTTATCTCGTAGATTAGACATTCACAATCATTTTATATTACGGCGAATAAACAAATTTTATCACAGCAAAAACAGCTTAAGCGGGTTGTAATCCAAATAGTGTGAGTTCTAAATATGACAAATTAGGTGCAAATAACCCAACTCGAGGTGTATTTACCCCTCAGCAATTGAACAGATGATTATCAACATAAATAAATTGTATTTATTACACTTAATAATCAGACAACTAGGCCAACTATAAATATTGGCATAATAATAGCTTGTCATTATACGAATTATTAAAACTTACACAATCAACGAGGAACTCTATGAGTAATGATTCTTTATCACTATTACCGAAAACAGGGCTAGCTGGGTTAATAGAAAACTGGCGCAACGATTTGTTATCCGGTTTTCTAGTCTTTCTTATTGCATTACCACTTTGTCTCGGGATTTCGATGGCATCGGGTTTCCCACCTTCTGCTGGCATTATTACGGCCATTATTGGTGGGATGTTAGTTTCACGTATTAATGGCACATTCGTCACAATTAATGGTCCAGCCGCTGGGTTGATTGTTGTGGTGCTAGGCGCGGTTCAAGAGCTAGGTGAAGGCGATGCTATGGCAGGTTATCACTATGCGCTTGCCGCTATTGTCGTAGCCAGCGCAATTCAAATATTACTGGGCGTCTTTAAATCAGGCCGCTTAAGTTCTTTTTTTCCTGCCTCTGTAGTGCATGGCATGCTAGCCGCAATTGGCATCATCATTATGGCCAAACAAATCCATGTTATGTTTGGTCAAGCACCCATCAAAGGCAGCAGTCTTATATCCACTATCGCTCAAGTACCCACCAGCATCTTAAATCCCAATTACGAAATAGCTATCATCGGACTAACTGGTTTGGCCATATTAACTGCATGGGCATTTATTAAAAACAAAGCGTTAAAAATGATTCCAGCACCCTTGATTGTTGTATTAGTGGGCATAGCCTTAGCCAAATACTTCGATTTAGATCATGAGCACATGTATCTGTTTTTACCCGACTCACCCATATTGGCTCATCACGAACAAACCATTGGTCCTAAATTTTTAGTAGCCATACCTGATGACTTTATGGCTAGCTTTGCATTTCCTGATTTTTCTAAGTTACCTACATTAGAATTCTGGGAAGCCGTTATCAGTATTAGTTTGGTAGGTAGCTTAGAAAGCTTATTAAGCGCCATGGCTGTTGATAAATTAGACCCCTACAAACGTCATGCGAATCTTGATAAAGATTTAACCGCTGTAGGTATCGGAAATCTAGTTTCTGGTTTGATCGGTGGTCTACCCATGATTGCAGAAATTGTCCGTAGCTCCGCAAACGTAAACAATGGAGCTAAAACTCAATGGGCAAACTTTTTCCACGGCACTTTTTTACTATTGTTCGTCGTGTTATTTCCGCATTTAATTCATAGCATTCCTTTAGCAGCACTTGCAGCATTACTGGTATTTACAGGTTTTCGCTTAGCATCACCCGCTTCTTTTGCTCACATTTTAGGTATCGGAAAAGAGCAATTATTCATGTTTGTTGTGACAATTATTGGCGTACTCGCCACTGATTTATTAGTCGGTGTTTTTATAGGTATTGCCACTAAATTCGCAATCCACATCATTCGTGGCGTTAAGATTAACAACATGTTTAAAATTAACTTTGAAATCACACATACTGAATCAGATACATTTATAGTGACTGTGATTGGCGCGGCAATATTCTCCAATTTCTTAAAGCTTAAAACTGATTTAGCAAGCATTGAGCCTGGAAAAAATATCATTTTCAAATTAGATCAAACTTTCCTTATCGACCACACAGTCATGGAATACTTTCATGACTTTGAGCACAACTATAAAGATCAAGGTGGCCAATGTGTATTTGAAGGTTTAGAAGAACATGAATCTTATTCTGACCACCCATTAGCCGTACGTAGACTTAAAAGCTAAATCCAAACCCTAATACATCCTCCTAATATAGCGTTATCTGCACAAAACAAGATAACGCTATAACTCTCAATTCTTGAAAAAAAATGAATTACTCAATACACACTCATAAATTATCAGTAATACTAACAATTATGCTTTCTACCCTCACCAACGCGGTGAAAGCAGCGCCCGTCATGCAAGATGATTTACTCCAAGATGCCGGAAGTTGGTTACAAGTCGTTGCAGAAGGTAGCCTAAAAACAGTTGATCCCAATTTAGAAAAAACTCGTCTTTGGGTAGAAGGCCAATCCCGCTGGGATAATGATTGGAACCATTGGTACCAAGGCATGGTGCGTACAGCCATTGGTTACTCCATCAGTGATAGAGCTACTATATGGGCTGGCTATACTTTTTTACCCACACAACAAATTAATGCAAAAGGCGTTGTGCAACCGTACAAGGCCCAACAAGATGTTTGGCCCGCTTTTCGGTATGTATTGCCGACCAGTTTAGGTACTGTTACATTTAGAACCATGATTGAAACTAATTTCTTGCCCGGCAATGAGACCGATGTTCGTGTTCGTCCAAGACAAATGGTTCGATTTATGCACCCGCTTGAATTTGAACCGCGCTTAAGTGTAATTACCTGGGACGAGTTTTTTGTAAGAGCTAATACAACCAAAGCGGGTGGAGATTATGGTTTTGATCAAAACCGTGCGTTTGCGGGCTTAGGGTGGTCCTTTAATAAAACCTTTAGAACTGAAGCGGGTTATATGAATCAATATATAGATGATAACTCTCACACCACTGCAACCATGCATCATTTGATCATGGGCTCATTGTTCATGAGCTTCTAGACGAATTAATCGCCTGCCAAGCATCAATTCACAAATCTAATTTGCTATACTGAACTGAATCATTCAGTTCGGGTAGCAAACCATGGCACATCAGCATAATCATCAACACTGCTCACATCAACACTGCTCACATCACCACCCTACCCCTACACACAATAATCGTATTTTTGGCTTTGCCATTTCCCTTAATTTAATCTATGTCGGCATCGAATTTACCTACGGCTGGCTCACTAACTCAACCGCATTAATTGCAGATGCCGGACACAATGTGTCTGATGTATTGGGCCTACTCTTATCGTGGTACGCGATTGTCTTAACGCAAAGAAAACCTAACGAAAAATACACCTATGGTTTAAGAAGCTCCTCCATATTGGCGGCCTTAACTAACGGCATGTTATTACTCTTTGCTTGCGGCGCCATAGCATGGGAAGCGGCACACCGATTTTCAGCGCCGCCCATTATCGAAGGCTTTACGATTTCAGCCATTGCAGGCATCGGCATTTTAATAAATGGCTTATCGGCATTGCTCTTATTAAAAGACAGCCATCATGATTTAAACATGCGCAGTGCATACTTGCACATGGTCGCAGATACCGCCGTCTCTTTATCGGTCGTTATCGCAGGTATAGCCATGCAATATGGTAATTGGTATTGGCTAGACCCCACCATGAGTTTAATCATAGTCTTAGTCATCGTGATAGGCACATGGAGTTTATTAAGAGAAGCCATTCAACTCGCATTAAGTGCGGTACCTAAACGCATTAATGTGACAGACATCAATGTCTATTTAACCCAATTACCCGGCGTAAGCGATGTCCATGATTTGCATATTTGGGGACTCAGTACGACCGAGAATGCCTTAACAGCACATCTTGTCATGCCCAACGGCTGTCCCGGTGACGAATTTATTGATGACATCAATCACACATTAAAAGAAAGCTACGCGATTCATCATGCTACGTTACAAATAGAATTAGGCACAACACACCATCATTGCGCATTACATAACCTCACTACCGAATTGCATTCACATCACCACCACTAATGCCAATGACTCAAACAAAAGGTCACTTACGACAGATCCCAAAGTCTATTTGGGTATTAGGTTTTGTGAGTTTACTGATGGATGTCTCATCAGAAATGATACACAGCCTGTTACCTTTATTTATGGTCACCACCTTAGGCACCTCTGTATTTGCTGTGGGTTTAATAGAAGGCGTTGCTGAATCTACGGCGCTTATCGTCAAAATATTCTCTGGCGTACTCAGTGACTATTTAGGTCAACGCAAAAGACTCGCTTTATTAGGTTATGCATTAGGCGCATTCACTAAACCTTTATTTGCGATCGCAACTTCCAGTGGACTCATACTGAGCGCACGCATAATCGACAGAGTGGGTAAAGGTATTCGTGGCGCACCCCGAGATGCTTTAGTCGCAGAAATTGCCCCAGCGCATCTTAGAGGCGCTGCTTTTGGACTTAGACAATCATTAGATACCGTCGGGGCTTTTTTGGGGCCCTTATTAGCTGTGGGTCTTATGATTTTATGGGCCAATGATTTTAGAGCCGTATTTTGGGTAGCCGTCATCCCAGGCTTATTAGCGGTTTTATTACTCTTCTTGGGGGTTACAGAACCTAAGCAAAACCACACTAATCATCGTATG
>CANGLL010000050.1 GCA_947454605.1 Methylococcaceae bacterium
TCCGATATCGGGTAAGCTTATTATTATCAACTATTAGAATTCTTATGTCAATAGCGCAACATTTTTTATTTCCACTTTAAAACAGAAAGATAATAAATCTACTACAAGTACCTTTCGATTAACTCTGCTTTACACACAACTAAACATTAATTTTGTTCATCAAAATAGACAGCTCATCACTAACCATCTGCGGTACAAATGATAACCCCAGGGACAGCGCCCTATCTATTTCAGAATACTCGACTTTCGACGGCACAGACAACACAAAATCTGCAACCAATTTACCTGCTGGAGGTCTTCCAATGCCAATTCTAAACCTATAAAAGTCATTAGAATCAAGATGACTAATAATGTCCCTTAATCCATTATGGCCGGCGTGGCCACCTCCTTTTTTAAGCTTTATCATCCCAGGGTTAAAA
The DNA here is from genome assembly GCA_947454605.1 of Methylococcaceae bacterium. Classification (GTDB taxonomy): domain Bacteria; phylum Pseudomonadota; class Gammaproteobacteria; order Methylococcales; family Methylomonadaceae; genus Methylobacter_C. The sequence continues at coordinate 420 of CANGLL010000050.1, forward strand.
TCAAGCTCATCATGAACAACCAAAATTTCTTTAGGTGAAATTTTATAATACTTTGCAACTTTACCAACTGACTGACCACTTCTGTTCATGAAAGTTGTTGGCTTCAACAAAAGCACCTTAGCCCCTGAAATAAGTATCTCAGCAAAAAGCCCATCGAATTTCGACTGCATCGACCACGAAGCACCCGCCTCACTTATCAATTCATCCATAAACAAAAACCCGGCATTATGCCGGGTTTTTTCATAACTTTGGCCAGGATTTCCTAAGCCTACAATAAGCTTAATCATTCTATAACACAGTGTTTTACATTATTCAGCAGATTCCGCTTTTGTTGCTCTTGAAGCCAAAATAGAAACCACTGATAAGTTATGCTCTTCACCTTGAGATAAAGCAACAATCTCAACACCTGCCGGCAGTACTATATCTGACAAATGAATTGACTCACCCACATCTAAACCACTTAAATCAACTTCTATAAATTCTGGCAATGCAGATGGCAAGCAAGCCACTTCAATATCAGTTAAAGAATGGGCCGCAATACCACCTTTTTTAACCCCTACAGACGTTTGCTCATTAATAAAATGCAAGGGAACATGAACTTTTAATTTTTCAGATTGACTTACACGTAAAAAATCTAAATGTAATATCTGAACTTTAGAAGGATGACGCTGTACACCTTTAAGAATAGCTTGTTCAGTTTTACCGTCAACAACAACATCCAACACATGAGAGTAAACCGCCTCATGATCAAGATGTTTGATTACTTCGTTATGATTTAAAACCAACATTTGCGGAGCTGCAGCTCCACCATAAATCACAGCAGGTACATTACCTTGTCGACGCGCTCTTCTCGCAACGTTCTTACCTGATTGCTCACGGCTTTCGGCAACAAATTCAAATACTTTAGACATCTTTCCTCACTATTTTTCTGAAGTCCGTGCCCAAGAGCACCAACATTAAATTCTATTTACAACCTTAATCTACGTAAAGCGAACTAACCGACTCACCCACCGAAATTCGTCTTATAGTTTCAGCAAGCATTTCTGCAACACTTAACTGCCTTATCTTGCCTAAATCAGTCGCTTCCTGACTCAATGGAATTGTATCTGTAACCACCAACTCATCAAGCTCAGAGTTTCTTAAATTATTCATCGCCGCACCTGACAACACCGCATGCGTACAATAAGCAACAACCTTAATAGCGCCTCTTTTTTTCAGAGCAGCCGCAGCATGGCATAATGTACCAGCAGTATCTACCAAGTCATCTATCATCACACATGTACGGCCTTCAACATCTCCAATAATATGCATTATTTCAGAGACATTTGCCTTTGGCCTGCGCTTATCTATAATTGCAAGATCAGAATCATCTAATCTTTTAGCAAGTGCTCTTGCCCTTACTACTCCACCAACATCTGGAGAAACAACTATTAAATCTTTATATTGTTGACGCCATACATCACCCAAAAGTATGGGAGATGAATACACATTATCAACCGGTATATCAAAAAAACCTTGTATCTGATCAGCATGTAAATCAACCGTTAAGATTCTATTTGCACCTGATTGCTCGATCATTCTCGCCACTAATTTAGCACTTATTGGCACTCGCGCAGATCGAGATCTTCTATCTTGCCTAGCGTAACCATAATATGGTAACACTGCGGTAATTCGTGAAGCCGAAGCTCGCTTAAGAGCATCCGTCATCACCAACAACTCCATTAAATTCTCATTAGTTGGCGAGCAAGTTGGCTGAATGATAAAAACATCCTTACCCCGAACATTTTCTTCAATTTCTACAGCTACCTCACCATCGCTAAACCTACCCACAGTAGCCATACCTAAACGCATGTTTAGCTTTTTAACTATACCGTCAGATAGAGCGAGATTAGCATTTCCAGAAAACACCATCATAGAGGTGTCATTCATTCCAAGCACTCCCATACGAGTTTAACATAATGGATATAAATGGCTGGGTCGCAAGGATTCGAACCTTGGTATGCGGAGATCAAAACCCCGTGCCTTACCGCTTGGCGACGACCCAATAATTATGAATTTAGTTCCAGTCATTTAGCTTTGTTATCAAGGGGGATTCATTCAACCCTTTAGCTAAGTATATCTGCCACTTATTATTTTTTAGCGAATTATATGCAACTTCAGCTAATTCTTTAGAATCAAACTGCGCAAAGACACATGCCCCTGTGCCAGTTAACCTAGCCTCTGAAAACTCAGACAGGTCTTGCATTGCCTCTTTAACCGAAGGATACTGCTCACTCACCACCTCAACACAATCGTTTTGGCGCTGACCCGCTATAAAGTCGGCTATTTTGATCGATTTACTATTTCGTGTCAAATTTTTAGCAGAAAATATTTCTTTTGTGTTTACATGACACTCTGGCTTAATTACGACACACCATTGTTCTAGAGGACTTATTTTCTGTAATACCTCGCCCACACCTTCAGCCCAGGCCGCATAACCATTTATAAATACTGGCACATCCGCACCTAAGGTTAAACCTAGCTCAAGCAACCTATTAGTTGATAAACCCAAACCCCACAACTTATTTAATACAACTAGTGTCGTTGCTGCATCTGAACTTCCACCCCCTAATCCGCCACCCATAGGCAAATTTTTCTCAACCTCTATACACACACCTAACTGACAACCCGTTTCTGATTTAAGTAAATTTGCAGCCCTTACTGTCAGATCATCTGACTCTGCCACGCCCGGTATTGTATGCAACAAACCAACATGCTCCCCCTCAACCGGATGAAATGTAATCCAATCACATACATCTACGAATTGAAAAACTGTTTGTAATAAATGATAGCCATCGTCTCTTTGCCCAACGATTCTCAACATTAAATTTAATTTAGCCACTGCAGGCCATCTCTCAGCCCACATCAACATCAGAGCCTTATTTTGTACTTGCGTCATTTATATTCCATTTATCTATAACTAACTTTAACTTTAACTTTAACTGTGTATTTGTTACCGTTACTTTTTTTGGCATTGAATAATTACCCGCCACCTGCATTTGATCATATTCAACCATCCACTCAGCCTGCTTAAATCCACCTGCCATTTCTATATGACGATTACTTGGATCAGGAACGCCAACTACCCAGTATCTTAATGCTCTTACAGGAACAAACATTCCTAATTGTTGATTAATAAACTCTTCAGGACGATCCGATGCCAGAACCTTACCGTCTCCTCGCTCAATAGCCACTTTATTGCCATCCAAACGAATATAAGTTGTTCCCTGACCTAGAGGTCCAGATAATTTAATAGAATCCTCATTCACTGTATGTGTCCAAGAGATATTAGCCTGCCATGAATCTATCTTCGTTTTTACAGCTAATCTTCCATCAAAAACCCATTGATTTAAATGATACAAACTATCTTTAGAGCCCTTTGAATACAATTCTGTTTCTTTAACTTGCTCATGAGAACAGGCAACAACCAATAAAGATAACAACAAAATAAAAACGCACTTTAATTCTTTAATAACCATTAATTACTTTGCGCCTTTGAAAATTCTTTTCTCAACATCCTTAAGATACTCATCAGCGGGATTTTCACGAATCAATCGACTAACCAACTTCTCTGCCTCATCTTTTTTTCCAGACACCCACATAACCTCTGCCAAATGAGCAGCAATTTCAGGTTCTTTTTGCTTGTCGTAAGCCTGTTGCAAATAATTTAAAGCGCCAGAAAAATTACCCAACTTAAATTGTAACCAGCCATAACTATCTATTATTACAGCTTCGTTAGGCGACAAACTTAATGCCTTTTTCAAGAACTTCTCTGCATCAACATAACGACTTGGATTATTTAATAAACTGTAACCCAATGCATTTAAGGTCTCGACATTATTAGGCTCTATCGCCAAAATTTTATTTAAATCACCTTCCACTACATCTAATTTACTTAGATGCTCTGCAATTAATGCACGGGCATACAAATACTCTTTTTGATTGGGATTTTCAGCAAGGGCTTTGCTTAATATCTCAAATGATTTTTCATAATTCTTTTGCTGACTAAACAACTCAGCTTGTATTAAAGTTAAACGTACTATTTGCTTAGGGAACTTCGATTGCAAGGCAGACAACCTTTCATTAGCTTCATTAAATTGCTTATCTCTTTGTAACAATGAAATGGCTGATAACGACGCATCAAAAACAAAAGCACCATCAGAAACCTTATCATAAAATTCTAAGGCCTTTTTATAACTCCCCTGCTTTTCTTTAATTTTACCCAAATAAAAGTCAGCCTGATATTTCCATTCAGTCTGCCCCTCTAGTTTCCTAAAAATACCTTCAGCCTCACCCTCTTGATTTAATTGTAGATAAATCAAACCTTCTGCGAACTGACTCTCCACATCCAATGGATTATTACTGATAATCTTACGATACAAATCTAAGGCTTCTTTGTAATGCTCATCCTTAATAAACACCTGAGCAAGCATCTTGCTCATCTTTAAGTTACTTGGATACTTAACCAAGGCTTTCTTTAACAAGGCGCTAGCTTCACTTAAATCACCTGCATAGATAGCAATCTGCGCCTGACAAAGTAAAGCCTTATCCCAATCTGGCCTATACTTTAAGGCTTGTTTTATCTTCGCCTCTGCTAAATCTCTATCTTTATTTTGTATTGCCAATAATGCCTGTATAAAATAAATCTCAGCAAGATTAGGATGTTGAATCAACATAGCATCTAAAGCATCGGATACTAAAGCTTGCTTTTCTTCTTTCTCTAAAACCGTCGTTATTTCAAGCAAAACCCCTTCAAAAGTCGCTTGATCAAAATCCAAAAGTGCATTTAAATGAGTTAAAGCCAATGATTTATCGCCAGACCTCAGAGCCATTAAGGTCGCTATTTTTCGCGCACTTTGATTTTTTGAATCTTGCGTTAACCACAAAGATAAAGCTTCATTAGTTTTTGAGTTATCCTTAACATACATGGCGATCATCACCGCTCTTTCTGAAAACTTTGGATTCTTTGTCTTTTTTGCAGCCAGCAAATAACCTTCTAAAGCAATATCATATTGTCCTCTCTGGCCTGCAAGCTCGGCAGTTAATAGGATATAAAGGACATCAGGCTCAATTGATTTAGTTAACTCTTTTGAGGGTATCTTTTGCTTAGCTTCGGCCGATTTATTGGACCCTACTGACTCTTCTAACGCATCAGACTTTAATGAAAAATAGCTACAACCGCTCAGTAAAACTAAAGCAGCCACCGAAAACAATCTAAAAATTAACACACCCAATCCTATTAATTACACAGTACACATTTAACAATAGATTATCATAAAAAAACCTGCCAGATTAGACGTCTGATTTATCACTTCCTAAATAATGTTATTATAGTTGCAAATAAGCAGATCATAGGCGACATAGGTCATCCTAAAAAATAGAAAATGACCGCATAACTCAAATAAAACAAAATCTTAATTAGATTAACTGCTATTTGTATAGACTCACTATTTAATTGCACTACCATCCACCATACTATGACTTTTCTTGCAGTAGGCATCAATTACAATACCGCACCTGTTTCGGTTCGTGAGCGCCTATCATTTCCTACTGACATACTAGAATCATCACTTAAAGGATTATTGCGCGTTAAAGACATTGAAGAAGCGGCGATACTTTCAACCTGTAATCGCACCGAACTCTATTGCTCGTCTTCGCTTCACAACGAACAAACTTTAATTAACTGGGTTGCAGAAACAAAACAAATTAGTATTGAGGACTTTGCACCTTATTTATATTTTCATACAGACAGATCTGTATGCAGACATATCTTTAGAGTCGCCTGCGGACTTGATTCAATGGTTTTGGGTGAACCACAAATACTTGGGCAAATGAAAACCGCCTATCAAGCGGCTTTTGATGCCGGCGCTTTGGGGAAAAACCTAGGGAAACTATTTCAACACACCTTTACCGCTGCAAAAAAAGTACGCACTGATACCGCAATAGGGTCTAGCCCAGTATCAGTTGCCTTTGCTGCTGTTCAATTAGCACAACAAATTTTCGACAAATTAAGCGAACAAACCGCGTTGTTAATAGGCGCGGGGGAAACTATCGAGCTGGCTGCTCGACACCTCTCCCAACAAGGCATTAATCGCATTATTATAGCTAACCGCACCTATGACAAAGCCCACGCAATGGCTGCACAATTTAATGGTTATGCCATTTCTTTATCAGAATTACCTAATCATCTTGCAGAAGCGGATATCGTTATATCCTCTACAGCAAGCCAATTACCCATCTTAGGTAAAGGTAGTGTAGAAAGCGCTCTAAAAAAGCGAAAACACAAACCCATGTTTATGGTGGACTTGGCTGTACCCCGAGACATTGAAGCAGAAGTTGATCAACTCAGAGATGTTTATCTGTACACAGTCGATGACTTACAAAATACAATTGATCAAAATATGAACTCTCGTCGACTTGCAGCAGCACAAGCAGAAGAAATAATTGATACCCAAGTTGATTATTTTCTTGCATGGCTGCGTGTTCAAGGTGCTCAATCAACCATTCTCGATTATCGTACTCAAGCCGAACTAGCACGTGACGATGCCTTACTAAAAGCATTAGCGTTATTAAAAAATGGTATTCCTCCAGAAGACGTTATAAACCGATTGGCCTATAGCTTAACCAAAAAATTAATACATACACCCAGCACCCAAATAAGAGCAGCGGCAGAAAATGAACGCCATGATCTCATCAACGCTGCCAGAGAAATTTTTAAATTAACTAAATCTTCATGAAACAATCTATACAACTTAAACTCGAAAGCCTTTGTGAACGCTACGACGAAATCGCTGCACTACTCTCAGAACCCGAAGTACAAAACAACCAAAACAAATTCAGATCATTAAGCCAAGAATATGCCCAAATTGCCCCTTTAGTCGATTGTTATAAGCGCTATGAGTTAGCTCAAGAATCTCTAACATCTGCTCAAGAAATGGCTAATGACCCAGATCCTGAATTAAGAGAAATGGCTAAAGAAGAGGTCAATGAAGCACAAGAAGTTATAGAATCATTAGATCATGAACTGCAAGTTTTATTACTTCCTAAAGATCCTAACGATAACCGCAATATCTTCTTAGAAGTCAGAGCTGGTACCGGCGGAGATGAGGCTGCGATATTTTCTGGTGACCTTTCGCGCATGTATCAGCGCTACTCAGAAAGAAAAGGGTGGCAGACCGAAATCATTAGTGAAAATCAAGGCGAACACGGTGGCTATAAAGAAGTCATTTTGCGCGTATCTGGGCGTGATGTTTATTCGCAATTAAAATTTGAATCCGGCACGCATCGAGTACAACGCGTGCCAGAAACCGAATCACAAGGCCGTATTCACACTTCAGCATGCACTGTAGCTATCATGCCTGAGGTTGAAGAAGTGGATGCAATTGATATAAATCCAGCTGACCTTAAAGTGGATACTTATCGTGCATCGGGCGCTGGCGGACAACATGTTAATAAAACAGAATCCGCCATTCGCATTACCCATATTCCTACGGGTGTAGTGGTTGAATGCCAAGACGAACGCTCACAACATAAAAATCGTGCCCGCGCCATGTCTTTATTAGCTTCACGATTGTTATCTGCGGAACAAGAAAAACATCATGCCGAACAATCATCAATCCGTAAGCTCCAAGTAGGTAGTGGCGACAGATCAGAACGTATTCGCACTTATAATTTTCCTCAAGGACGCTTAACTGACCATCGCATCAACTTAACACTCTATAAATTAGAAGACATTATGCAAGGTGGTTTAGAACAAGTCATACAACCCCTGATTAGTGAGCATCAAGCAGAACTACTTACCCAACTGGGCGAAGATTAGGCTTAATGGCCAGCATTAAAAATTTATTGATCGACGCGGCAAGCCTACTTGCCGCAAGCTCAGACTCTGCTAACTTAGACGCCGAAATTTTACTGTGCTTAGCGCTTAACAAACAGCGTAGTTATCTTAGAGCATGGCCCGATAAAGAACTCACACTTAACCAAGAAAACCTTTTTAAACATTATTTAGAAGAGCGCCTCCTAGGTAAACCTATTGCCTATATCACGGGTTACAAAGAATTTTGGTCACGCGATTTTAGAGTAACATCGGATGTATTAATCCCTAGGCCTGATACAGAATTAATCATTGAACTGTGTTTAGACCTACTAAAACCCCATTCAACTGCAAAAATTCTTGATCTTGGAACAGGCTCAGGCATCATAGGTATCACATTAGCCGCAGAGCTTCCCCATTCCCACGTTATTGCCAGTGACTTTTCTTTAGACGCTTTAAACATAGCCAAATTGAACGCCCAAGCTCATCACATTAACAACATTGCGTTCCATCAAAGTGATTGGCTGACAGAGATCCCTGAACAGCCATTTAATGTCATTGTGAGTAACCCGCCTTATATTGCTAAAGATGATGTGCACTTAACTCAGGGCGATCTACGCTTTGAACCCAGCAGCGCTTTATCCGCTAATGAAAGTGGCCTGAGTGATATAAAAACGATCATTAATCATGCCCGCAATTACTTAATACCAAATGGATACTTGTTAATTGAACATGGCTATGATCAAGAGTTCGCCGTTCAAAATCTCTTTAAAAAGGCTAACTACCAACATATACAGACACACATAGACCTATCTGGACAGCCTCGAGTGACTCGTGGCCAATGGCAATCACATTCAATATAAAGAACATGAAACAAGAAATACTGCTACCTCGTAAACTCGCTAATCAACTGCTTCATTTAGCCCAAGTATCACCGGATCAAGAAGTCTGCGGTCTGATTAGCGGTAAAAATGGCTACGCTCTACGTTGCTATCCTGTGCTTAATGTTGCGGAACACCCCGAAACTCAATTCTTGCTCGATGCTCAGCAACAAATCACAGCGATGACTAAAATGCGTGATAATGGAGAAGAATTATTCGCCATTTATCACTCACACCCTACCGCACCGGCACAGCCATCCATCACTGACATCAGATCAGCCAACTATCCCAATGCATTAACCTTGATCATTTCTCTTAACACGAAAGGGGTTTTAGATATGCACTGTTTCAAAATCATAAATGATTCAGTCACAGAGATGGCTTTAGTCATGCGAGATGACGCTTAGATATTACAATTTTGCTAATAACCTAGTAAAATGCCGGATGTTATATTGTCTGATAAAAGATAATCATCTAAAAAGTCACTCATTGTATTTAAAAACCAAAGACTTACTGGTCATTTAAAAAATACTTTAATGGCTCAAATTAAAAGAAATCATGTTTATTGAGGTGTTAGCGTGGAGCTAAACGGGGCACAAATCGTAGTTCAAAGTCTTATTGATGAAGGCGTAGAGTATATTTTCGGCTATCCTGGTGGCGCCGTATTACATTTATACGACGCAATATTCCAGCAAGAAGAACTCAAACACATATTAGTTCGCCATGAACAAGGGGCAACACACGCTGCTGATGGGTATGCGAGAGCGACAGGAAAACCAGGCGTTGTATTGGTTACTTCAGGTCCTGGTGCTACTAATGCTATTACCGGCATCGCAACGGCCTATTTAGATTCAATTCCCTTAGTGGTTATTTCTGGCCAGGTCTCTTTACCTGTGATTGGCAGTGATGCTTTTCAAGAAGTCGATATGGTCGGTATTACCCGTCCCTGTGTAAAACATAATTTTTTAGTGAAAGATGTTACTAAGCTAGCTGAAACCATTAAAAAAGCTTTTTATGTAGCGACTAGTGGCCGCCCTGGGCCAGTGGTTATTGATATTCCAAAAGATATTACTGCACCCCACATAAAAGTGCCTTATTCATACCCAGACAGCGTCAGTATAAGATCTTACAATCCCGTTGTGACTGGACATAAAGGTCAAATTAAAAAAGCTGTTGATTTATTACTCAGCGCTAAAAAACCCATCATTTATTCAGGTGGTGGCGTTGTGTTAGGTGAAGCGAGTGAATCATTAATCGAGTTCACACGTACGCTGGGCTACCCTATTACCAATACATTGATGGGCTTAGGTTCCTACCCTGCGACCGATAAGCAATTTGTAGGTATGCTAGGTATGCATGGTACATACGAGGCTAATATGGCCATGCACGAAAGCGACGTGATTATTGCTATCGGCGCCCGCTTTGATGACCGCGTCACTGGTAAATTAGATTTATTCTGCCCTAACGCAAAAATCATTCATATTGATATCGACCCCGCGTCAATCTCTAAAACTGTTCGCGTCGCCATCCCTATAGTGGGCGATGTAAAACCCGTACTTGAACAGATGCTAGAGTTAATAAAAGCCAGCACCATAAAAATTGATGCCGATGCACTTGCGCAATGGTGGAAACAAATCAGCGAATGGCAAGCCATTAACTGTCTAGAATTTGATAGAAGCAGTCCTTTAATCAAACCCCAATATGTGATTGAGCAACTCCATGAAGTAACTCAAGGGAATGCTTATGTAACCTCGGACGTAGGTCAACATCAGATGTGGGCTGCGCAATATTACAAGTTTAACAAACCTCGTCGTTGGATAAACTCAGGGGGCTTAGGCACCATGGGCTTTGGCTTACCTGCGGCTATTGGTGTTAAATTAGCTTTTCCAGAATCTGATGTTGCCTGCGTCACCGGCGAAGCTAGTATCCAAATGTGTATTCAAGAATTGTCGACCGCCTTACAATATAAAACACCGATTAAGATCCTTAATCTTAATAATCGCTATATGGGCATGGTTAGACAATGGCAAGAATTTTCTTATGAAAGTCGCTACTCTCACTCCTACATGGACACTATTCCTGAGTTTGTTAAATTGGCAGAAGCCTATGGCCATGTGGGTATACGTATCGACAAACCAGAAGAAGTCAGACCGACACTTGAAGCAGCCTTTGCTATGAAAGATCGTACTGTGTTTATTGACATAATGACAGATAGAACTGAAAACGTTTACCCCATGATTGAAGCCGGCAAAGGCCATCATGACATGAAACTACGCGTTGCCATCGGCACATCTACAGACAGAGAGCTGGCTTAATGATGAGACACATTATTTCAATTTTAATGGAAAACGAATCTGGCGCTTTATCTCGTGTTGCCGGTTTATTTTCTGCCCGTGGTTACAATATTGAATCACTCACCGTTGCCCCGACCGAAGATCCTAGTCTATCTAGAATGACTTTAGTCACGCGAGGTAATGATGAAATCATTGAACAAATCACTAAACAACTCAATAAATTAATTGACGTTGTTAAATTAATCGATCTAGCAGACTCATTTCATATTGAGCGCGAATTGTTAATGATTAAAGTAAAGACAACACCCGAAATGCGCGATGAAATCAGAAGCATGGCCGATATATTTCGTGGCAAAATCATCGATGTTACGCCAACAACCTATATTATTGAGATGACAGGTCCATCAGAAAAGCTTGATGCTTTTATAGCGGCTATCGACCCAGAATCAATCATTGAAGCCGTACGCTCAGGTCCAACAGGTATTTCTAGAGGTGAGCTAGGCTTACATCTATAACCCTTATTATAATTTTACACACAGAAAACAGGAAAAATAATGCAAGTTTATTACGATAAAGACGCCGATCTATCAATCATAAAAGCTAAAAAAGTAGCTATCATTGGATACGGTTCACAAGGTCATGCACATGCCCTTAACTTAAAAGAATCAGGTGTTGAGGTCGTCGTTGGTCTTCGTGCGGGTTCACCTTCTGTTGCAAAAGCACAAGCCCACGGCTTAACCGTTCAAGATGTTGCTCCAGCGGTTGCAGGCGCAGACGTGATTATGATCTTAACGCCAGACGAGTTTCAATCAAGATTATACAAAGACGAAATTGAACCCAACATTAAACAAGGTGCTGCTTTAGCATTTGCACACGGTTTCTCAATTTTATATAACCAAGTTGTACCTAGAGCTGACTTAGACGTGATTATGATTGCGCCTAAAGCACCGGGGCATACTGTACGTTCTGAATTTGTACGTGGAGGCGGTATCCCTGATTTAATCGCAGTACATCAAGATGCATCTGGCATGGCTAAAGCTATCTGTTTATCTTACGCATCCGCTATTGGTGGCGGTCGTTCTGGTATTATCGAAACCACTTTCCGTGACGAAGCAGAAACTGATTTATTTGGTGAGCAAGCGGTATTATGTGGCGGCGCTGTTGAATTAGTTAAAGCCGGCTTTGAAACCTTAGTTGAAGCGGGTTATGCACCTGAAATGGCTTACTTTGAATGCTTACACGAATTAAAATTAATTGTAGATTTAATGTACGAAGGCGGCATCGCCAACATGAACTACTCTATCTCAAACAATGCTGAATACGGTGAGTATGTGACTGGCCCACAAGTCATTAACGAAGAAAGTCGTTATGCCATGCGTGAAGCTTTACGTAGCATCCAAAATGGGGAATATGCAAAGAAATTTATTCTTGAAGGCATGACCAACTATCCAGAAATGACTGCAAAAAGACGTTTAAATGCAGAACATCCTATCGAAGTAGTGGGTGAAAAATTACGTAGCATGATGCCATGGATCAAAGCTAACCAAATCGTAGATAAAGCTAAAAACTAAAATCTACTCAACGTTAGTTAATAAAAA
>CANGLL010000051.1 GCA_947454605.1 Methylococcaceae bacterium
TAGCTCTTATTATACGTGATTGTTTTGTGCGCGTAATACTCTCCATGGCACTTCCAAAGCGATCGGATTTTCGATAACGCACTTCCACAATTACTAAGGCATCTTGATCTGTCATGATCAAATCCAGTTCGCCTAGTTTACAGCGAAAATTTCTCATTACGGGCTTTAGGCCATGTTCAATAAGATAGTGATGCGCACGCTCTTCTGCATTTTCACCTGACATAAGGTGTGCTGCTTTAGACTTAAGCTCAGAAATGGACACTGATAATCTCCGAAGGGTGATTTTTATGGGGACATTAAAAAAACAAGATACTGATATAATTTGGTTTTATTTCGATAATCCTAGCGTCTTCTTTATAACACAGGTTCTATTAATGACCGTTTCTAATGTTAATGTTTTTGGCAAGCTGTATGTTGTTGCCACGCCTATAGGTAATTTAGCCGATATTAGCTTTAGAGCTGTTGAAGTTTTAAAGACCGTTGATATGATTGCAGCTGAGGATACTCGGCATGTGAAGATGCTCTTACAGCATTATGGGATTACAAATAAACTGGTTTCATTGCATCAGCATAATGAAGAGAAGGCTTCCGGTGGTTTATTAGAAAAATTACGAGAAGGTTTGTCCATCGCCTTGGTTTCAGATGCGGGTACCCCTTTATTAAGTGATCCAGGGATGCCACTTGTTAAATTGGTTAAAGATGCTGGGTTAGATGTGGTGCCAGTGCCAGGCGCTTGCGCTTTAATTGCGGCTTTGTCGGCAGGGGGATTGCCTGTTACACAGTTTTCATTTGAAGGCTTTTTACCTAGGACGTCATCCGCCCGTAAAGCTTTTTTTTCTGAGCGTCTTCATCTTACCAAAACTTGGGTTTTTTATGAGTCTTGTCACCGTATTTTAGCTTCTTTGGAAGATATGGCAGAGGTTCTACCATTAGATAGAATGATTGTTATTGCAAGAGAAATAACAAAGCTCCATGAGACCATCGTAAAAGTGCCTTTATCGAGAGCATTAGAAATGGTCTCTGAAAACGAGAATATGCGAAAGGGTGAGTTTGTCGTTATCGTGGACGGGGCCGAAGAGGAGGATAAAAAACAGTTAATGACACTTGAGCAAGAAAAAGTGTTGAGAATTTTATTGCGTGAATGTTCTATTAAGACCGCGGTGGCTATGACGGTTGATATTACAGGTGTTAGAAAGAAAATAGTGTATCAAGCCGCTCTTTTAATTGATCAAGAGAACGACGGGTAGCCTTATTGATCTTGGCATGAATTCGCTTTGCTTTCTTGAATACAGTATACTGGGCGGCGAGAGAGTTGGCTGGACAGTCGCTGTTTTATCGATAAGATAAGATGGAGGAAAGTCCGGGCTCCATTGGGCAGGGTGCCAGGTAACGCCTGGGAGGCGTGAGCCTACGGAAAGTGCCGCAGAAAATAAACCGCCTAGCATTTTATGTTAGGTAAGGGTGAAAAGGTGCGGTAAGAGCGCACCGCGCAACTGGTAACAGGAGTGGCATGGTAAACCCCACCCGGAGCAAGATCAAATAGAGGGACAGACGCGTGGCCCGCGCGGTCCCTGGGTAGATTGCTTGAGCTGCAGGGTGATCTGCAGCCTAGATGAATGACTGTTCACGACAGAACCCGGCTTATAGGCTAACTCTTTCTTTTTATTCTATAGTTAATGAGCTACCTGACTCATTATGTTAATTTTATTAAGCGTGATGTTAATGCTTAGTTTCTACAAAAATTATCAACGTCCATCGTTGCGGTAATTTTCTTCTTTTTTTGTATCCCCCCTAAAAATAAAGTTGATGCGGTTTATTGACCCATACTTAATGTGCTTTATTAATAGTTTTGATTAAACATCTGATAACGCGCGCTATTTATTTTGCATTTTTTTGCCTGTTTTTTTCTCCCTCAAAAGTGACGTAAGTCATTGTCAAAAAAGAAAGAGTTTAAGTAAAAACCTTCTTGACTATAGACGAAATGGAATTTATAGTGGCCACAAGTGGTAAAAAGTGGTGAAAAATGGTTTTTTCTTGATGATATCTGGAGTCAATTTTGTTTCGAGGAATTAGTTCAATTAATTTAGACGATAAAGGTCGTCTTGCAGTTCCTACCCGTTATCGGGAAGAGCTACAGGATTGCTGTGAGCGTCAAATGATTGTTACGGTTGCCGTAAACGAAAGATGTATTGGGGAAACAGGCTGTTTATGGCTTTATCCTTTGCCAGAGTGGGAACATCTTGAGCAAACCATCAGTAAATTACCTACTTTAAATAAAACCGCAGGCAAGTTAAGACGTTTTTTGATTGGAAATGCATCTGAATGTGAGATGGATGGACAGGGTCGATTGTTGTTACCTGAAAAACTAAGAAAATTTGCTGAAATGGATAAAAAGATCGTCCTTGTCGGTCAACTTAATAAGTTTGAAATTTGGAATGAAGATGCATGGACGGCTAAAGAACAAGAATGGCTGAAAGGCGATGATGATGAAGGTCTAGAAGAGTTAGGCACTTTATCTTTTTAACACGGGAGTTTTGATGGAACATCTGCCCGTTATGTATGCTGAAGCTCTGCAACATTTGGCGATTAAAAAAGACGGTATTTATCTCGATTGTACTTTTGGTCGGGGTGGGCACAGTCAAGGTATTTTGGCTCAGTTGGGGCAAGAGGGTCAGTTAATAGCATTTGATCGTGATCTTGATGCCGTTAATTCAGAATATGCAAAAGCTTTGCTGGTTGATCATAGATTTAAGTTAATACACAGTTGTTTTTCTCAATTAGAAAATCAGCTTGATAGTTTAGGCTTACTTGGAAAAATTGATGGCATTTTGATGGATTTAGGGGTGTCTTCACCTCAGCTTGATAATCCTGAAAGAGGTTTTAGTTTTTTAAGGGAAGGACCATTAGATATGCGTATGGATGAGTCGAGTGGACTCTCTGCAGAGCAATGGTTAGCCAGTGTTGACGAGAAAGATCTGGTTAAAGTTTTATTTGAGTACGGTGAAGAAAAGTTTGCGCGCCGTATTGCTAAAGCGATTGTTGAGAGAAGGGTTGAAAACCCTATCACTACAACTAAACAATTGGCCAGTCTTATTGAGGATGTCATTCCTATGAGGGAAAAAAATAAACATCCCGCAACAAGGACATTTCAGGCCATACGAATTGAAGTGAATAAAGAGTTAGAAGAGCTTAAATTAGTACTAGAACAATCGGCAAGAGTTTTAGACAAGGGCGGTCGATTAGTTGCAATTTCTTTTCATTCTTTAGAGGACAGAATAGTAAAGCGTTTTATAAGAGATGAATCGGGTGCGAAATATGATCCGGGTAAGTTTCCAGTTAAAGAAGCGGATATTACTAAGGGCGTTTTAAAGAAGGTAGGCAAGGCTTATAAAGCGGGTGAATTAGAAATAAAACAAAACCCAAGAGCCAGAAGTGCCGTTATGAGAGTCGCAGAGAGAGTTTAAGTGGTTATAAATCGACTATTAATTATAGCGGGACTAGTACTCCTGATTTCATCCATGGCGGTGATTTATAGCAAATACTATTCGCGTTTGATTTTTATTGATATTCAAAAGCAAGAAAAGGCGCTTGATCAATATGAGGTTGAATGGGGTCAGATGCAGTTAGAGTTAACGATGCTGGAGGAGCAGAATCGTTTAGAGTTGGTGGCAAAGGAAGAATTAAAGTTAGTGATGCCATTAAGAGAACAAATTATTTATATAAAACCTTAGATGTTAGATTTTCGAGATAGAAGCCCTGCTAAAAAAGCGAATGATGATTTTTCGGGCAGACGAAAATTTTTGAGTTTTCTCATGTTGGTTTTCATGAGTGTTTTGGTAGTGAGAGCTATCTATTTACAGGTTATTACGAAAGATTTTCTCATTCATCAAGGTGATATGAGGCAGGTTGATGATGTTTCTGTTTCGGCTTATAGAGGCGTTGTTGTAGATAGGGAAGGTGAGCCTTTAGCGATAAGTACACCTGTTGAATCTATATGGATTAATCCTAAAGAACTTAGGTTTGCAAAAGAAGAGCAGCTTAAGGTCATGGAAAAGTTGCTGAGTTTACCCATCGGTAAAGTGACAGAGTGGATAAAAGAAGATCCCCATAGACAATTTCTTTATATCTCTAGAAGAGTTAATCCGCAAATAGCGGGTCGCGTTAAAGAGCTAAAGTTAACAGGCGTATATACAGAGCGAGAATTTAAACGCTTTTATCCCACAGGGGGGGTATCAGCTCACTTGGTTGGCTTTACGGATGTGGATGATGTAGGACAGGCCGGATTGGAGCGTGGTTACGAGAAAATGCTGAAGGGTACAGCCGGCAGTAAACGTGTGATTAGGGATGGTCAGCGTCGAATCATCGAGGATATAGAAAATATTAAAGAGCCCGTACCTGGCAAGACGCTTGAGTTAAGCATTGATCAGCGAATTCAATATTTAGCATATAAAGAGTTACAGATAGCGGTTAATGACAATAAAGCAAAATCAGGGGCTTTAGTTGTTTTGGATGCAAAAAATGGTGAGGTTCTTGCGGCTGTTAATCAACCCTCATTTAATCCAAATACGCGTAATAATCTAAAAGAAAGTTTATATAGAAATAGAGGGTTTACTGAGGTATTTGAACCGGGTTCAACAGTTAAGCCATTTGTAGTTGCAGCCGCTTTAGATGGTGGGTATGTCACTCCAAACTCGATTTTTGTGACTAATGGTACTTATGCGGTGGGTCACAATACGGTTAAGGATACCCATAATTACGGCACTATGGATACTACTCGAGTTATTACAAAATCGAGCAATATTGGCGTGACAATGATGTCATTAAAGATGCCGCCGAAGTATTTGTACGATATTTATCACCAATTGGGCTTTGGTGTATCAGCCGGCTCGGGATTTCCTGGTGAAGCCAGTGGTGTGATGAAGGATTATAAGAAATGGCATGATTTTGATCGAGCGACTATGTCATTTGGATACGGTTTAAACGCTTCTGCATTGCAATTAGCAAGGGCGTATACAGCCTTAGCGGATGATGGGGTTTTACACTCAGTCAGTTTGATAAAACGCGAAGAAGATGACGATACGGTGCGTGTTTTCTCTGCTAAGACAGCGAAAACGGTTAGGAAGATGATGGAAACCGTATTAACTAAAGACGGTACGGCGATTGAAGCGGTTGTTCCTGGCTATAGCGCAGCAGGTAAAACGGGTACTGCAAAAAAAGCAACCGCACATGGTTATACAGAGAAAAGTTATTTTGCGGTATTTGCAGGAATGGCCCCAGTAGAAAATCCACGCTTAATCATAGCGGTGATGATTGATGAGCCTTCAGCAGGTAAGTATTACGGTGGATTGGTTGCTGCACCTGTTTTTTCTAGGGTGATGGCGGGGGCGTTGAGAATATTAGAGATAGCGCCAGACAAGGAAGAGACAATGCCGGTCTTATTAACACAAAGGCAGCAATAGTTTGGTTATGCGATTTCGTGAGTTGTTACTAGGGCTTGTATCAGTAGAGCAACTTGATTTACAGGGGGTGAGTGATTTACAAGTCACGGGGTTGGCGCTAAATAGTAGTAAGGTGCAAGAAGGCAATTTATTTATAGCCTTAGCGGGATCACAGCAACATGGATTGACTTATGTGGCTCAAGCGGTTGAACAGGGAGCGTCGGCTGTTATTTATGACCCAGAGGGTGGTGGGATAGAGATAGCAGAACATATTGTTAATGTGCCTATTTTTGCTATTGATGACTTAGGGATGCATTTAGGGTTTATAGCCGCACGGTTCTACGATAACCCATCTCGGTCTATTGATGTGATTGGCATTACAGGGACGAATGGAAAAACCTCTTGTAGTCAGTTTTTAGGACAAGTGCTCGAAGATTGCGGTGTTATTGGTACCTTGGGTTGGGGTTTTTGGGGTGATTTAAATCAAACATTAAATACGACGCCTGATGCTTTAGAAGTACAACGAATATTAGCCGAGCTTCGTAAGGATAAAGCTCATAAGGTGGCCATGGAAGTTTCATCACATGGTTTGGCGCAGGGTAGGGTGAATGCCGTTAACTTTAAGGGTGCTGTATTTACAAATATCAGCCGTGATCATTTGGATTATCACGGAACGATGGCATCTTATCTAGCTTCAAAGCTGAAGCTTTTGACTAAGCCGGGATTGAAGTTTGTAGTCGTTAATTTGGATGATGACTATTGTGACCAAGTTATTAACGCAGTTCCTAAAGAGGTTTCAATTTGGGGGATTAGTGTTGAGGGTCGAGAATTGGCCAATATTGAGAGGGTCACTGCTGACTCTGTTATGCATACATCAGATGGGCTTAGATTAGATGTGCACTGGAAGGGGCAGAATCATAGAGTTGAAGTGCCTATCTATGGTGATTTTAATGCCGAAAATATACTGATTGTTCTTGCAGTGATGATGGCTACGGGGATTGAGATGGCAGAGGCGGTTAAGAGTTTGCAACAATTGAAGCCAGTTATGGGTCGCATGGAGCATTGGGGTGGTAATGGTCAGCCATTAATCTTTGTGGATTATGCGCATACCCCTGATGCACTTAATAAAGCATTGAACAGTTTGAAAAAACATTGCTTGGAAGCATTGTGGGTAGTTTTTGGTTGTGGTGGTAACCGTGATCAGGGTAAGCGATCTGAAATGGGACGAATTGCTCAACAGCAGGCAGATCATGTCATTGTGACGGATGATAATCCCCGATTTGAAGAAAGTGTTGCAATAGTATCTGATATTTTGGCTGGATGTGAAAAAGACGAGGTAACTTATTCAAAAGTTGAAATCATGCAAAATAGAGAGCAAGCCATACATTCAGCCATTAAAAAAGCGACGCAATACGATTGTATTTTGATTGCAGGTAAAGGTCATGAAGATTATCAAGAAATTAAAGGCGTGAGAACACCTTTTAGTGATAGTCAGATAGTTGAAGAGGCTCTTAAAGAGAGAGCGAGACTATTATGAAAATGTTATTGAGTGATTGTGCGAAAGCAATCAATGGAAAACTAGTCGGTGATGACGTGTTGTTTAGGTCTGTTAGCATTGATACTCGAGCCATTAAGCCCGAACAGCTCTACATAGCCATTAAAGGACAAAATTTTGATGGTAATGAGTTTGTAGAACAAGCTCAGCAAGCTGGAGCAGTGGCAGCCATTTTGCATGAGGGTATTAACACGTCGTTACCGCATGTATATGTAGAGGATACACGTTTAGCATTAGCAGAATTAGCAGGGAAATGGCGCCAATCATTATCAGATATGAGTGAAGATTCCCTCTTTGTAGTCGGTGTTACAGGGAGTAATGGTAAAACGACAGTTAAAGAAATGGTAGCCGCAATACTGGCAGTTAACGCTCCCGTATTGTTTACACAAGGTAACTTAAATAATGATATCGGCGTACCTTTAACTTTATTACGTTTAGATGAAACACATCGTTATGCAGTCATAGAAATGGGTGCTAATCACGCAGAAGAGATTGCTTACACAAGTCAATATGCCCAGTCGGATGTGGTGATTATTACCAACGCGGGCGCGGCACATTTAGAAGGGTTTGGTAGTTTAGAAGGGGTTGCAAAAGCGAAGGGTGAGATTATTGAAACCCTTAAGGTAGAGGGCGTTGCAATCATCAATAAAGATGATGTTTATTTTGATTATTGGCAGTCGCTAGCAGGCAAAAAGTCGGTTTTATCGTTTGGTTTAAGTACTGATGCTGATGTAACTGCCAAAGAAATAAACACGAGCATTGGCCAAAATGGTTTTGTAACTACATTTGAGTTAGTAACAGTGCAGGGCGTTATTGATATCAATTTGAGATTTGCGGGTCAGCATAATGTGCTTAATGCATTAGCTGCAACTGCGGTAGCTTTGGCTCTGGGTATTGAATTAATACAAATTAAGCAGGGATTAGAAAGCTTAAAGCCAGTGACTGGAAGGATGCAACCTTTGTTAGGGCGTTTAGGTAACATCATTATAGATGATACCTATAATGCGAACTCAGCTTCGCTTAAGGTAGGTCTTGAGGTGTTGAGTCAATTAAAAGGTAGGCCCTGGTTGGTGATGGGTGCTTTTGGTGAGCTGGGTCCTCAAAGCGCAAAGATTCATGAAGATATGGCTGAAATGATCAAATTGAGTGGTGTTGAAAGATTATTTGCAACAGGTTCTGATGCTATTAAAACAGTTCAGGCATTTGGAGTAGGCGCTTCATTTTATGAAGAACAAGAAGAGTTAATTGCCGAATTAGAAAAACAATTAAAAGGCGATGAAACTATTTTGATTAAAGGTTCACGGGCAAGGCGCATGGAAAATGTTGCAGCGGCTTTAGTGGATAATTACAGGAACTAAGCGATGTTACTTTATTTTACTGATTATTTAATGACATTTGATGGTGGGTTTAGGGTATTTCAATATCTTACCTTTCGCGCTATTTTGGGTGCGCTGACCTCATTGATAATTTCATTCATTATTGGACCAGTGATGATTAGAAAGTTGAGCTCTAATAAAATCGGTCAAAATATACGTGAGTTGGGTCCTCAATCTCATTATGAGAAATCAGGCACGCCTACTATGGGTGGCGCTTTGATTTTGGTTGCAATAACCATTAGTACTCTATTATGGGCTGATTTAAGCAATCGTTATATTTGGGTAATTTTGTTAGTCACAATAGGTTATGGCGTTATTGGTTTTGTTGATGATTATAGAAAAGTCATTAAGCGTAATAGCGATGGCTTATCAGCTAAAGCAAAATATTTAAGTCAGTCAGTTATTGGTTTAACAGCAGCACTTTTCTTATACAAAACAGCCGTTGTTCCAGCGGAAACACAACTTATCATTCCTTTCTTTAAAGACTTTATGTTGGATATGGGATGGACTTATGTGGTTTTGACTTACTTTGTAATAGTCGGTACTAGTAATGCGGTTAATTTAACAGACGGATTAGACGGTTTAGCCATTATGCCAACAGTAATGGTGGCCGCAGGGTTGGGTGTCTTCGCTTATCTATCAGGACACATTGGTTTCTCTGAATATCTAGCCATTCCTTTTTTACCTAATTCGGGTGAGTTAATTGTATTTTGTGCCGCTTTAGTGGGCGCTGGGTTAGGTTTTCTATGGTTTAACGCTTATCCAGCAATGGTATTTATGGGTGACGTCGGTGCGTTGGCATTAGGTGGCGCATTAGGTGTTTTAGCCGTATTAGTCCGCCAAGAAATAGTGTTGATGATTATGGGCGGGGTTTTTGTAATGGAAACTGTTTCTGTCATGATTCAAGTAGCCTCTTTTAAATTGACGGGTAAGCGAGTATTTCGTATGGCGCCTATTCACCATCATTTTGAGTTGAAAGGATGGCCCGAACCAAGAGTCATTGTGCGCTTTTGGATTATTACAGTTATTTTGGTTTTAATTGGTTTAGCAACGTTGAAATTGAGATAAACCATGAGAATTTTGAATAATTCAATAATCGGTATGCATGACAAGCGAGTTCGATCCTTATGAGTATGAATAATATAGCTATTTTGGAGGCGCTTAAAGAGCGCTTCGATTTAGATACTGAAAACTCGAAGATTTTAGTGGTTGGCTTAGGGCATACAGGCGTATCAGTCGCTTATTATTTGCAAAAGTTAGGCTTTAAATTTGCGATAACTGATAGTCGTGACAAACCACCTTTAAAAGATGCGTTTTTTGAAGCGATGCCAGATACCCCTATTTTTACAGGTGGGTTTGATGAGGCCGCTTTTGAAGTAGCAACGCATTTAGTAGTGAGTCCTGGCGTGTCTTTGACAGAAAAATCGATTGTTAAAGCGATTGCCATTGGCGTAAAGGTAATAAGTGATATAGATTTATTCGCTTGTTCTGTGGATGTCCCGATTGTAGCTATTACAGGTTCAAATGGTAAAAGTACCGTTACTACGATGGTTGGTGAGATGGCTAAGGCATCCGGTAAGCAAGTGGCTGTAGGTGGTAACTTAGGGACGCCGGCCTTAGATTTACTTGCAGATAATGCTGAATTATATGTACTGGAGCTCTCAAGCTTTCAATTGGAGCGCACTAGCGCATTAAATGCAGCTGCGGCAACCGTGCTTAATGTTTCAGCTGATCATTTGGATAGACATGATGATTTGGCAAGTTATGCACTAGAAAAACAGCGAATATTTCGTGGTAATGGCGTATTAGTGCTTAATGCTGATGATCTTGTTGTTAGTAAGATGGAAGAGAAAGGTAGATGTGCATTTACTTTTACCATTAAAGATACTAATGCAGATTTTTATATCGGTATTCAAGACGATAAAGAATGCTTAATGCATGATAAAGAAACGCTAATGTCGTTAGCGGAATTACCACTTGAGGGTAGGCATAATGCGGCAAATGCTTTAGCTGCAATAGCATTAGGAATGGCTGTAGGCTTAGATAAATCAGCTATGTTTAATGCCCTCAGAGAATTTAAAGGCTTGGATCACAGAATGCAAAAAGTCGCTAAGATTCGAGGTGTGACTTGGGTCAATGATTCTAAGGCAACTAATATAGGTGCCTGCGTTGCAGCATTGGAAGGATACGATACTAAAGTTATTTTAATAGCCGGCGGTGATGCTAAAGGTGCCGATATGAATGAGCTAGCGCCTTATATTAAAGATAAAACTAAAGGCGTAGTGTTACTCGGTAAAGATGCTCAATTAATCAAGCAAGCGATCAATGAAAGCGTACCCACCTACGCGGCTAAAAGTATGGAAGAAGCTGTAAAAATTTGCGCAGAGATTGCGGAAGGCGGCGACAGTGTATTGTTATCACCGGCATGTGCCAGTCTTGATCAATATAAAAATTATCAGGATAGAGGGAATCAGTTCTCAAAAGCAGTATTAAGGTTGTTGGCATGAAAGTAATCATGAAGCCTTCGAGAATTGGACGGTTTCATTATGAGCCTTACTTAGTAGTGGTCTTTTTTAGTTTATTGTTAATTGGTTATGTGATGGTTGGTTCAGCTTCTTTACATAAAAGTGCTGATGCTTTTAATTATATAAGAAAGCAATCACTCAATATTAGTATAGGGCTTACTGCAGGGTATTTTGTAACAAGAGTTCCGATAAGAACTTGGGAAAAATACAGTCAAGGATTGTTTTTATTCGGCTTAGTTTTATTAGTTATCGTGATAGTCCCGGGTATTGGTGTGAAGGTTAACGGTAGTACACGCTGGTTGTCATTAGGTGGGTTTAGGTTTCAGGTTTCGGAGATTGTTAAGTATTTCTCTGTAATCTATATGGCGGGCTATGTAACAAGACATCAAAAGGCAATTAGGGATTCTGCATTTAGTTTGTTTAAACCGATCGTTTTATTTGGTATTGCTTGTTTGTTATTACTTTTAGAACCCGATTTTGGATCATCTGTAGTCATTATTACTATTGCGATGGGAATTATGTATCTAGCGGGTGCTCGACTGATTCAGTTTATAACCTTGTTGGGTATGCTGTCTTTTTTAGCCTCATTACTTGTTTACATCGCACCATACAGAATGAAAAGGGTAACTAGTTTTTTAGATCCGTGGGCAGATGCAAAAGATACTGGATATCAATTGGTACATGCTTTGATTTCTTTTGGCCGTGGCGAATGGTTTGGAGTAGGTCTAGGAAGTGGCATTGAAAAATTATTTTATTTGCCAGAAGGTCATACGGATTTTCTGTTTTCGGTTATCGCTGAAGAATTGGGTTTGGCCGGCGTGCTAACCGTTATAAGTTTATTTGCGGTATTCGTGTGGAGAACATTTTTAATAGCTGAGGCTGCTGAGCAATTAGGTGAAAGGTTTTCGGCTTATATAGCTTATGGATTAGGTATTTGGTTTGGTTTTCAATCTTTAGTAAATATGGGCGTTAATATGGGAATATTGCCTACTAAAGGATTAACTCTACCATTAATGAGTTATGGTGGTGGCAGTATGCTCATCATGTGCTGTGCAGTTGCGCTATTGTTTAGAGTGAATAGCGAGATTGAAGAAATTAAAGCGAATATGCCAAAAGAAAGGTCAAAATGGGTAAACGCATAATTATCATGGCGGGCGGCACTGGCGGACATGTATTCCCTGCATTAGCGGTAGCAGAATTGCTATCAGAGCAAGGCTGGAGTGTAAGTTGGCTGGGTACTCAAAAAGGATTGGAAAATAGGGTTGTGCCAGAGCAAGGCATAGAAATTGATTGGCTCTCAGTCGCTGGTGTTAGAGGTAAAGGTTTATGGTCAAAAATTACTGCCATATTCAGTTTGTTCAAAGCTTGTTATCAAGCGGCTAGGGTTTTGCTTAAGCGCAAACCAGATGTCGTGTTAGGAATGGGCGGCTTCGTAGCAGGACCTGGTGGGTTAATGGCAAAATTATTAGGGATTCCTCTGATTATTCATGAGCAGAATCGGGTACCAGGAACCACAAATCGCTTGCTCTCTAAATTAGCTAATCAAGTTTTAGAAGGGTTTCCAGGTAGTTTTAAACAGCAGGTGAAGGCGAAGTCTACCGGTAATCCGTTAAGAAAGAAGTTTTTAATTGCACATAAAAATCAGCGTCAATTGCCAGTAAGTGAAGTAAAGCTTTTGATTTTAGGTGGTAGTCAGGGCGCAAAGATTCTAAATGAAACGGTTCCTGACGCTATTGCTAAGTTGGGTGGGCTAGTAGAAAGCCAGCTTCAGATATCTGTCAGGCACCAAACGGGTGAGTCGATGTTAGTGGAAGTGAGGCAACACTACAAAAAGTTATCAATTAAAGCAGAAATTAATGCTTTTATCGAGGACATGGTTGATGCTTACCAATGGGCGGATTTAGTGGTTTGTAGAGCAGGAGCTATGACGGTCAGTGAGGTTGCTGCTATGGGTGTTCCGGCAATATTTATACCCTTACCTAGTGCTATAGATGATCATCAAA
>CANGLL010000052.1 GCA_947454605.1 Methylococcaceae bacterium
AATTGAATATTTTGACGAGTAGTGAAATGACAATAGTTTTTATCATAGGTGCGAGCGATATGAGCCAACTTACGAATTTGTTGTGAACTGATTAATCCATAAGGCCCAGCAACCCTTAGTAACGGTGCGTGAGTTTGAATATAAACACCATTTCTTAAACGTAATGCTCGGTATTCATCTTCTGATAACTCGCCTTTAAAGTAATTTTCGGTCTGACGTTTAAATTGAGCGACGCGCTCATCAATGAGGGTTTGATCGTTTTCGGTATATTGATACATGAAATAGTGAGGGTAATTTCGGGGCTAATAATTAATTTTGGTAATCATATACTGTGACTCATAAAATGACAAAAATTATTGGTTGATGATATTATTGCCGGCATAATTTATTACAATTTCAATTAACCAAGTAGGGGGAATTTTTCGTGCGATTTTTATTAATAATGTTATCAGTTTTACTGGTACCGCAAATTGCTATGGCAAGTGGCTTCGAAAGCCTTGGGCTAACGGGAACTGAGCGTGGTATCTATACTGTACTTATTTTCATCGTAGCATATGGCTTCGTAATGACCGAAGAATTTACGCATATGCGTAAATCAAAACCCGTTATTTTAGCTGCGGGTATTATTTGGGCTCACGCTGCAATATTAGCGGCTCAAAAAGGCATTTCAGTTGAAGCCGTGCACGAAGCATTCGAATACAACCTAAAAGAATACGCTGAATTATTGCTTTTCTTATTAGTCGCTATGACATACATCAACTCAATGTCTGAGCGTAATGTCTTTGAAGCACTGCGCTCTTGGATGGTAAGAAAAGAATTTGGCTATCGAAAATTGTTTATCATTACTGGCGTTATTACATTCTTCTTATCTGCTGTTGCGGACAACCTTACAGCTGCTCTATTGGTTGGTGCTGTGGTATTAGCCGTGGGCTCTGACAATGAAAAATTCATTAGTATCGGTTTCGTAAACTTAGTAATCGCTGCTAACGCCGGTGGTGCTTTCTGCCCATTCGGTGACATCACTACTTTAATGGTTTGGCAAGCGGGTTACGCTGAATTCTTTGATTTCTTCAAATTATTTGTGCCTTCTTTAGTCAATTACGCTGTTCCTGCTGCCATAATGTATTTTGCAGTACCTGATGAACAACCTAAAGCGACAAACGAAGAAGCAGTTCAATTAAAACATGGTGGTTTAGTTATCTGTGGTTTGTTCTTATTGACTATCGTTACTGCTGTAAGCTTTAAACAAATATTACACCTACCTCCTTTTATGGGAATGATGGTTGGCTTATCAGTATTAATGTTCTACGGTTACTACTTGAAAAAATATCAACGTGCTGAAGGTGAAGCTGGCTTCGACATTTTTAACAAAGTAAAAGAAGCGGAATGGGATACTCTATTATTCTTCTTCGGTGTTGTTTTCGCGGTAGGTGGTTTAGGTTACGTAGGTTACTTAGAACTATTATCTGGAGCTATGTATGACGGCCTAGGTGCAACAACTGCTAACATTTTAGTCGGTGTTATTTCTGCAATCGTTGATAACATTCCTGTGATGTTTGCAGTATTAAATATGAACCTTGATATGGATCTTTATCAATGGTTATTGGTGACATTAACTGCAGGTGTAGGTGGTTCATTATTATCAGTAGGTTCTGCCGCTGGTGTTGCTTTAATGGGTCAATCTAACCACAAATATACTTTCTTCAGCCATTTAAAATGGA
The DNA here is from genome assembly GCA_947454605.1 of Methylococcaceae bacterium. Taxonomy (GTDB): domain Bacteria; phylum Pseudomonadota; class Gammaproteobacteria; order Methylococcales; family Methylomonadaceae; genus Methylobacter_C. Next base: position 1,722 of record CANGLL010000052.1, read on the forward strand.
CTCCTGCAATTGCTGCAGGCTATGCAGGCAGTATCTTTGTCCACTATCTAATTAACCATTAATTAGCCATAAAAGCGCCGTTTATAATAAACGGCGCTTTTTTATATCTAACTCTTAAACCCCACCGTGAAAGAAAACACGAATATCTGGCAAGTGTTGTTCAACAAACGGATGTTAATCTGTGTATTAACAGGTTTTAGTTCCGGTTTACCGCTTTATATTCTCATCTCTCTTGTACCCGCTTGGTTACGCTCAACTGGTGTCGATTTAAAAGCTATCGGCTTATTTGCCTTAATTCAACTACCCTTCACGTGGAAGTTCATTTGGTCACCCCTATTTGACCGCTTTATCCCTCCCCTAGGAAGACGCAGGGGTTGGATGCTAATCTCACAAATAGCATTGCTGTTTACGATTCCATTATTAGGCATTCTGCAACCACCGTTCGACTTGGCTACCATTGCTGCAACATCGGTAGTGATTGCATTTTTTAGTGCCTCTCAAGATATCGTCTTAGATGCTTATAGACGAGAAATATTAGAGGATTCAGAACTCGGTATTGGTAATACTATTCATGTTAATGCATACAAGATAGCAGGATTAGTACCAGGATCACTATCCTTAATTCTAGCCGATCACTTTGCATGGCCCACTGTATTCGCTATAACCAGTTTGTTTATGCTTCCAGGCATGCTAATGACTTTATTGGTAAAAGAACCCGTTCTCTTAGCAGGAAATCCAAAAACAATTAAGGCGGCTGTTGTAGAACCCTTTAAAGAATTTATAGAGCGTAATGGAATTAAGTCTGCTTTGTGGACACTGGCCTTCATATTTTTCTATAAATTGGGCGACAGTATGGCTACAGCCTTAGCCACGCCGTTCTACTTAGATATGGGTTTCTCTAAAACAGAGATAGGGTTGATCGCTAAAAATGCTGGCTTATGGCCTAGTGTTGTGGGTGGATTGTTAGGGGGAATTTGGATGATTAAACTAGGCATTAACCGCGCCTTATGGCTATTCGGTTTAGTGCAGATGCTGGCCATATTAGGTTTTGCTTGGTTAACAACCCTTGACCATAGCTTAATGGGGTTAGCCACAGTAATTAGTATTGAGGCATTTGGCGTTGGCTTGGGAACAGCTGCTTTTGTTGCGTTTATAGCTCAAACAACACACCCACTCTATACAGCTACACAATTTGCATTATTCACTAGCCTAGCTGCAGTCCCTCGTACTTTTGCCAATGCAACGACAGGCTATTTAGTTGAGTCTTTTGGATGGCAAGCCTTTTTTCTATTTTGCTTCTCATGCGCCGTACCTGGGATGATCCTTTTATTTAAAGTAGCACCTTGGCATAGTAAATCGGATTAAATATCATAATCCATGATCAATGGCGCATGATCTGAAAAGCGCTCGTCCTTATAAATGGATGTTGCTAGTACTTTATCTTTAAGCTGTGCACTAATAATCTGATAGTCAATGCGCCACCCTACATTATTCGCCCAAGCTTGGCCTCTATTAGACCACCATGTGTATTGATCAGCTTCTTGGTTAATGAGTCTAAATGCATCATGCCACTGACCTTCTGCAAATAACTGATCTAACCAAGCCCGTTCTTCGGGTAAAAAACCAGAGTTCTTTTTATTACCCCGCCAGTTTTTTAAATCAATTTCTTTGTGGGCGATATTCCAGTCACCGCAAATGACATAATGACGATTGTTATTTTTAAGACCCTTTAGATGTCCCATAAATCGATCTAAAAAACTAAACTTATAGTTTTGACGTTCATCGCCCGATGAGCCAGAGGGTAAATATAAAGATATGACACTCAAATCACCGAATTGCGTTTCAATATAGCGCCCTTCACTGTCTATATCTTCAATGCCCAAACCATTAATGATCAGATCAGGTTGCTTTTTTGCGTAAATAGCGACACCGCTGTAACCCTTTTTCTCTGCATCGTGATAAAAACAGTGATAACCTTCTGGACAGAATGTTTCTTCCTCCAATTGATGAAATTGAGCTTTTGTCTCTTGAATACAAACAACATCAGGGTTTTGTTTTTGCATCCAGCTGTAAAATCCTTTTTTTTCAGCGGAGCGAATACCATTTGCGTTTAAAGTAATTATGCGCATAAAATCAACAAGTCTTGCCAAGATGTAATAAAATTAGTATTATACTAAGATCTTTAATACAGTTGTAATCTCTTTGTGGGTAATGTGTAAGTACTATGAAACCAGAAATTCATCCAGAATATAAACAAATTACTGTTACCTGCGGTTGTGGTAACACTTTTTTAACCGGTTCAGTTTTAGCTAAAGACTTGCAAGTGGAAGTATGTTCTTCTTGCCATCCGTTCTTTACCGGTAAACAACGCGTAGTTGATACTGCAGGTCGCGTTGATAAATTCATGAAAAAATACGCTAAATAATAATTTATTATTCTTAGCTGTAAAAAAAACCCCATCGCTCAGGCATGGGGTTTTTTTATGTCTGATTATATTTCAAATTAATATTACTATCTTTTAATTCATATCAGCCTATACTCACTGACAAGTCATTGAGTAGCCATCTCTTCTCAACGTTTTAAACTATTTATAAAATAGTTACCCCCACCTAATAGAAAAACAAACCTTCTATTACACTCCTCCTACCATGTTCTAAGGCTGTCAATGAAAGAATTGCTAGGAAAGTGGTTCAACGCTATGTTGAACCGTTTTAAACACTCTGTTCTCGGTATAGATATCAGTTCAGTATCTGTAAAAGCGCTTCATTTACAAAAACGAAATCATCACTTTCATGTCTTAGCTTATAGCTGCGTCCCTTTTTCTGTGGAGAATACTACTGAGGCACCTTCGGCTTCGTCTACAGAAATCATTACTGCTTTGAAGCAAGCAATAGCCTATATGAAGTGCAAACACATGTCGGCAACTATCTGCGTGAGCAGCTCGACCGTCATGACAAAACTTCTGTTATTAGATGCAACGACATTACCCGAAGACATTGAAGAAAATGTCTTAATACTTGCTAATCAATATATTCCCTATCCACTTGATGACATTAATTATGATTTTGAAGTATTGGGAAACAATAGTTACACGCCTGATAAACTGGATGTTTTATTTATCGCCGCTCATCGAGAAAATGTAAATACTAAAGTTGACATAGTCAATAAAACGGGGCTTAGAGCAAACATTGTAGATATCGACATTTACGCATTAAAAAATGCGTGCTCATTATTGCCCGAATATAAAAAACGTTCATCACTCAATCAAACACTCGCTATTATCGATATAGGGAGCACACATACCACATTTACAGTTACTCATAATGATCAAGTTTTATATACGCGAGAGCTAGATTTAGGAGGAAGACCGTTAATTCTAGCAATACAAGAGTTGCACAAATATTCTTATGAAGAGACCACAGACGTAATAAAAAACAATAAACTATCTGATCCGGTCTCCCTATCGATAATCGCTAATTTTATTACAGCGATGATAAACGAACTGCAACATACTCAAACACAATATAACTCAGCTAATGCATCAGCCGTTATTGATTGCATCTTCCTAGCGGGTGGTTGTAGCTTATTACCACATGTTAAGGATGACTTAAAAAGATCCCTTGCAATTCCTGTTTTTATAATCAATCCTTTCGAGGAAATGACATTGGAAGACAGCATTGATAAAAAATCTTTATATTCAATAGCACCCACGCTTGTAATTGCTTGCGGCCTTGCCATAAGAAGTTTTAATAATGAATAAGATTAATTTATTACCGTGGCGAGATGATCTGTTAATACAAAAAAGAACAGCCTTTCGAAATGTATTATTTTTATCCGCACTGATGGGGCTTTCGATCGTGATTGCTTTACACACCGTCATAAAAATTAAGCAATCACATCAACTGAATATTACTCAGACAATACGCAATGAATCACTCAGGCTCGATAAGCAAATTATTGAGTTGGCACACTTAATTAACCATAAACAGAAACTAATCAGCGAAATCGAGCTAATTCGGAACCTTCAACTTACCCGGAAACAAATTGTACAGTTGCTGTCTGAACTACCCTCACTTCTACCGAATGGTATTTATCTAACCCAGCTATCTCAAACTAACGCAGAAATAAGTTTTGAAGGTAAAACAGAATCCAATCAGCAAGTATCTCTATTCATGCAAGCGATAGCACACTCTGAAACACTACAATCACCCATCCTACAGGTCATCAAGATCCCAGAAAAAACAACAGATGCCGTTCCAATAAATGATTTTATTCTGACAGCGACATTAAAAATCTTAAGTAGGGACACCCCTGATGCAAATCAATGATATTAATAAAAACATCAATAACTTAATCAATGCATCAACTTCTGTTAAATTTCTATTAGCCCTCTTTATCATGGCAGTTACGATAGTCATAGCCTTTTTTTTAGATACATATCCAGAAATGAGTGATTTATCGCATATGAAAGCGGATACCATGCTCTTACAAACTGAACTTTCAGCGAAACAGATACAAACTGAAGATTATGATGAAACTGTTCAACAAGTATTAAAACTTGAAGCAACTTTTGTAGATCAAACAAAAAGTTTCATAGATGTGAATGAAATATCCATTCAACTTAAAGAAATCTCTAAGCTTGCCTTGGAACAAGGTTTGCAATTTGTATTATTTAAACCCAGTAGCCGTATCAATAAAGACTTTTATTCTGAGCTTGCTATTATCATCAAAATCAATGGTTCTTATGATGAACTCAATCGTTTTATAGTAGCACTCAGTGCCTTACCCGGCTTAATAACAGTTGAGGACATAAATCTTAAACCACTCAATCCTCAGGGCAAATTGATACTGAGTGCTGTTATAAAATCCTATAATACTTTACAAACCGATTCTTGTTCATCAATTGAAACCAAGGACACATGGGTAACGTGTTGAACAAACTATGTAAGAACCATCAAAGCAATAAAAAACTTCATAATTGGCTATTAATCAGCCTGCTCATCACAAGTGGATGCCAAAATGATGAGCCACCTAAGACCCTAGAATCAACTTCAACCTTGCCCATAGCTGTTAAGCCCCCACTTCAGAATGAAATAGTTAACACAGAAACCCATAACTCTTTTAATTATAATGAACACGTTAGCAGAAATCCTTTTATGCCTTTTAAGCAATTGGAGACTCTTAATCAAATCAACACCAAATACACCACTAAAACACCCGCACCCAACACGAAAAGACATAAAGAAGTCTTGGAATCATACCCTATCAATTCATTGAAAATGCTCGGTCATATTGAATATAAACATGAAATTTGGGCGCTCATTAAAACAGATGATTTCTTAATACACCGAGTAAAAGTCGGCGATTATATCGGGGTTAACTACGGAAAAATTACCGCTATAACTTCTAATATGATCAACATTAGTGAATCACTGCTTGATCAGAAGGGCTTATGGCATGAGCAGTTAACTATCATCAATCTAAAGCCGTGATAAGAGTAATGAACCCTAATAAGCCTAAAAATACTCCGTTAAATACCTTCTATAAATCTGACGTACTTGCATTGTGTTTAATCACATCACTGTGCTCAATAAATAGCTCATGGGCAGCAACTCACGTACCAGAAGACCCTAAAAAGACGCCGAGTAAGACCTATAAAGGGGAGCGATTATCATTAAACTTTCAAAATATTGAAGTCCGGAGTGTCATTGCAATATTGTCTGAGTTTACCCACCAAAATATTGTCGCTGGAGATGATATAACTGGAACTATTACCCTAAAACTCACAGACGTACCTTGGGATGAAGCACTCGATTTTATATTAATGACTAAAGACTTAGAGAAATTTCAGTCAGGCACCGTCACATTAATTGCACCTGCTGGAAAAATCAAAGACTATAAAGCTCAACAACTTGAAACTGAAGCTACGATAGAGCAATCAGACCCTTTACTCACAGAATATATAAAAATAAATTACGCCAAAGCTGAGAACTTTAGAAACCTATTAAATGGACAAGATACTGCACAGATGGGGGGTTGTGGCATTGAAAAAGGGGCCTCTTTAACACTATCTACTCCATCACGTTTTAACAACAACCCATTATCATCGTTGTCTCAGGAAACAAGTAATAAACCCTCAACGCCCAATATTACTGATACGAGCACATCAAAACTCAATAAAAAAGATACATTCAAAATACTCTCAGCCCGCGGTACTGCCGTAGTAGACTCAAGAACCAACACACTCATCATTAGAGAAACGGCTACACGCTTGGATGAGGCTAAAAAACTAATTGCAAAACTAGATGTGCCTATCAAACAAGTGATGATTGAATCAAGGATAGTGATAGCCAGTAATACATTCGCTAAACAATTAGGCGTTAGATTTGGAGTGGCAGGCAATACGAGCTCCTTTGGTACAAATTCTGGGGGAGTCGGTTCTGTTAATACATTAGGTGGTACGGTAGGCAGCATCAATGGAGCCGGTGGTGTAAATAATGCACTCGTCGACCTGGCGGCATCTAATCCTTACGGACAATTAGGTATGACATTAGCCAAAGGTGCCGACTATGTCTTAAACCTTGAGTTATCGGCGCTGCAAGATCAAGGAAAAGGCGAAATAGTCTCAAATCCACGCGTGATGACGACAGACCGATGCAGTGCAAAAATTAAGCAAGGCACACAAGAACCTTACCAATCCGGGTCAACTGCAACCACGGCAGCTAATATTCAATTTATCGATGCTTTATTAGAACTTGATGTCATCCCACAAATAACCCCCAGTGGTAGTATTTCAATGGCTTTAACCATTACAAAAAACGAACCTAATTATCTCTTACAAAAACAAAATCAGCCGCCCCCTTTAACAAAACGAGAAGTTGAAACGACTGTGCAAGTCATGGATGGGGAAACAGTTGTATTAGGAGGGGTATTTGAAGGTACCACATTAAATACCACTAACTCGGTACCCTATATGGCAGACCTACCCATTATCGGAGCGTTATTTAAAAGAAATATCAATACTGATGATAAAAAAGAACTGCTGATATTTATTACACCCAAAATCATAAAAGACAATGCAGCGAGTAATTGAAACCAAGATGTTTTTATCATACTTATTTAAATTGATAATAATCCCAATTGAGCTTGTTTTAATCTTATAATACGCGCTATTAATATTAGCTGAATAATAACATTTACTCTTATTATTAAGCTGTCCAACGATAAGATAACTCTAGGTTATCCATTATTACACCCCACACAAAGGGAAGCATTAATCCATGATGGTAATTTGATGTCAAGATCAGAAAACATATACTTAGTAGGCTTAATGGGCGCAGGCAAAACCACTATTGGTCGGCAATTAGCTAAAAGCCTAGGACTGCCATTTTATGACAGTGATAAAGCAATTGAAGAAAGTACTGGAGTCGATATTCCCACGATTTTTGAGTTTGAAGGGGAACACGGCTTCAGAGATAGAGAACAAAAAATGTTGCAACAACTTACCGAATTAAAGGGTATTGTTTTAGCAACAGGCGGCGGAGCCATTCTAAGAGAAGAAAACCGTAAATTATTAAAAGAAAATGGAATAGTCATTTATTTACAGTGCTCAATCGATCGTATTATGGAAAGAACACGACGCGATACTCAACGTCCTCTGTTAAAAACCGCAAACCCTAAAGAACGTATAGAGCAATTATATAAAGAACGAGAGCCCTTATATTTAAATTGCGCTGACTTAGTCGTTGATACCGGCATAATGCAAAGCAAAGCGGCAGTAAACTACATACTAGAAGAATATAAATCGATTAAATATTAGTTTCATGAATAAAATATTAGTTGAATTGGGCTCGCGTAGTTATCCCATTTATATTGGTTCTGATTTATTAGGTAAATCAGAACTTTATTCACAACACATCAAATCTAAGCAAGTTGTCATTATCAGTAATGAAACAATTGCACCTCTGTACTTGAAAACTGTTTTAAGTCAGTTAGATAAATATCAAGTGACGACTGTCATCTTGCCTGATGGCGAACAATTTAAAACATTAGACTACGTGACTCGCATCTTCGATGAATTGTTGTCTAATAAATTCAGTCGTAATTCCACATTAATAGCCCTAGGCGGCGGTGTTATTGGTGACATGGGTGGCTTTGCCTCAGCATGTTACCAACGCGGCATTAATTTTATTCAAGTGCCCACAACTTTATTAGCACAAGTGGATTCATCTGTAGGCGGCAAAACAGGTGTTAACCATCCCTTGGGTAAGAACATGATTGGCGCGTTCTATCAGCCACAATGCGTAATAGCTGATGCTAATGTTTTAGATACTTTAGATGATCGTCAACTCTCTGCAGGTTTAGCAGAAGTCATTAAATACGGCTTAATCCGTGACGCTGATTTTTTCGTCTGGCTAGAAGAAAACATGTCCGCTTTATTAGCCCGAGACAAAAAAGCGCTATCTTATGCCATTGAACAATCTTGTATCAATAAGGCACAAATTGTATCTGAAGATGAGACAGAAACGGGAGTCAGAGCAACACTCAACCTTGGCCATACATTCGGACACGCTATTGAAACAGGCTCGGGTTATGGTGTTTTCTTGCACGGTGAAGCCGTAGCAATTGGCACCTGCCAAGCCGCAGATTTATCACGCCGAAAAGGCTGGTTAAACGATGTAGATGTTGATCGCATCATCACGCTATTTAAGCGCTGTCATTTACCTACTACTCCACCCGAAGATCTAAGCGCTGATCGTTTTATTGATTTAATGTCTGTTGACAAAAAGAATGTCGACGGTCAAATACGCGTTATTTTATTAAAGAAAATAGGTGAAGCGACTTTACCGATAGGTATCAATACAGAAGACTTGCGAGAAACACTCGACGGCTATGGTAGATAACGAGACCTTATACCAATTAAATATACCGTCGTTATTTCAAAAAAATCCGGTTTTCCATTCATTCATCACCCAAGAAATATCGAAAAAAATTGAACTAGTCACGCACCTTGTTGAAAATACGGCAGAGTCACTTATTATTTTGGGTCCGCAAGGTGTCGGTAAATCAACATTAATCTCAATTTTACAAAAAAAGCATAAAGACTCATGGATTTACGCTAACATTAAAGCCACAGAACTCTTAACTTTCGAAAATATTAAAGAAAGAATCATAGAGCTTAAGGATAAACTGCATTTTAATATTCAACATAAACCCGCACTACTTGTTATTGACGACGCCATAAATCTTCATGCAGGGCTGATCAATTCGATATTAAGCTTTGTATCGAGTACAAAGCTGAAGATGATATTCTTAATGACTAATGAAGAGTATGAAGCTAAGTGCATGACAGATACTTTATTGAATGAATGCAATTTAATAGAAGTATTACCCTTGACAAAAAGACAATGCATTGATTTTTTACAATTTTTATCGCCAACGAACGCTTCTAATTATGTTGATTACGAAGAAAATAAAATCGATGAAATTTATACAGCAACCCAGGGATTACCCGGGAAGATAATTGAATTACTTCCATCTTCGCATGACTGGCAAGAATCCAATAAGGCACTATTTGTATTACTCACTGCGGTTCTCTCACTCATCGCAATAGCTTTAGTGACTCAATTTGTCACAGACCCCACTATCAAAAGTGAACTGCCTGTGATTAAATCTTCCATTTCCAATCTAAATGTACCCGCACAGTAATAGCCATCAATTGTTTGGCATATGACATAACTCTAAATATCACTTTAACTAAAAGACATGACAGCTTTAAAAAACGATATATTTCTAAGAGCACTACTAAAGCAACCCATTGATCGTACCCCTGTTTGGATGATGAGACAAGCGGGTAGATATTTACCAGAATACCGACAGGTGCGTGAACAAGCGGGTAGTTTTCTTAATTTATGCACTAATCCAGAGTTAGCTTGTGAAGTCACCTTACAACCACTTAGACGCTTTAAATTTGACGCGGCTATTTTGTTCTCTGACATTTTAACCATACCCGATGCAATGGGCTTGGGACTCTACTTTTCAGAAGGCGAAGGTCCACAATTTAAAAAAACCATTAAAACTGCCGCAGACATTCATGATTTACCCATTCCGGACCCCCATTCAGAATTAAAGTATGTCGTCGATGCGGTGAGTTTAATCAGAAAATCATTAGAAGGCTCAGTACCACTTATTGGATTTTCTGGCAGCCCATGGACTTTAGCGACTTACATGGTTGAAGGTGGAAGTAGCAAAAGCTTTCAGAAAGTAAAAGGTTTAATGTTTGAACAACCCAAACTCATGCACGCTTTACTAGATAAGCTTGCTCAATCCGTTGCAGCCTATTTAAACGCCCAAATAGCCGCCGGAGCACAAGCGGTTATGTTATTTGATACCTGGGGCGGCATGTTAAGTACCGAAGACTATAATGAGTTTTCGCTCTATTACGCTAAACAAATTAAATCGCTCTTAAACGATGGTCCCAATGGCGAAAAAATTCCGAGCATCTTATTCACTAAAGGTGGTGGACTATGGTTAGAAACCATGGTGGATGCAGGATATGATGCGCTAGGCTTAGATTGGCAAACAGATATCCATAATGCCCGTAGCAGAGTCGGTGACAAAGTCGCTTTACAAGGCAACATGGACCCCGTCACGCTTTATGCGAACCCCGAAGTCATTACTGAGAAAGTTAGGATAGTCTTAGAGAAATTTGGGAATGGATCGGGACATGTATTTA
>CANGLL010000053.1 GCA_947454605.1 Methylococcaceae bacterium
AAACCATTCTTTACGATCAACTCAAATTACCTATTAGAAAAAAGACCCCTAAAGGTCAGCCTTCTACTGAAGAATCTGTCTTACAAGAACTAGCATTGGAATACCCTTTACCTAAACTCATTTTAGATTATCGGAGTTTAAGCAAACTTAAATCCACTTACACCGATAAACTCCCGTTACAGGTCAATGATAAAACGGGTCGCGTTCATACTTCATACCATCAAGCCGTTGCGGCAACCGGGCGTTTATCGTCTTCTGATCCTAATTTACAAAATATCCCGATTCGTAGCGAAGAAGGACGCAAGATCCGCCAAGCCTTCATAGCACCCGGCGGCTACAAAATTTTGGCGGCCGATTACTCACAAATTGAACTACGCATTATGGCGCACCTATCGGGTGATGCCGGTTTACTTAAAGCCTTTAGCGCAGGTGAAGATATTCACAAAGCCACCGCAGCAGAAGTATTTGGCGTAGCCCTTGAAGACGTAACTACCGATTTGCGTCGCTCAGCAAAAGCCATTAATTTCGGCCTCATATACGGCATGTCGGCTTTTGGTCTAGCCCAACAATTAGGCATAGATAATTCACGTGCAAAATCTTATATCGACCTTTACTTTGCCCGTTATCCAGGCGTTAAAAACTATATGGATAACATCCGAGCACAAGCACACGAACAAGGCTATGTCGAAACACTGTTGGGGCGCCGTTTATATCTACCCGAAATAAAATCTAAAAATGCCGCCCGCCGTCAGTATGCAGAACGCACCGCGATTAATGCACCCATGCAAGGTACTGCGGCAGATATTATTAAACTCGCTATGATTAGCACCGACCAATGGCTATTTAAAGATAAGCCAGACGCCAAAATGATTATGCAAGTACATGATGAATTGGTATTTGAAGTAGCGGAAGATCAACTAGAAAACTGTAGCAACGCCATCAGAAAACTAATGTGTTCAGCAATCGAACTCAACGTACCTTTGCTCGTTGATATTGGCATCGGCAACAATTGGGACGAGGCACATTAAATATTTTTAAAGCAAAGGAAACTTTTAATACTTATTAGCGTCCTACCTTAGCAATACCTTAAAGATTGCTTCAGTCGCCCCTCTTCAAGCATACGACTGAAACCTTGATGCCTCAAAGACTTCGTCTCTGAGGCATTTTTTTATTCTATAACCCCAATCATTTCATCTAAGTCGCCTTCAGCTAGTTCTTCTAAACTAAACAAGGCATCTAAAGCGGCGTGCACTTCATCAATACCCATCTTTTTTAAAGATGAAAACAACTGAATCGTCATCCGGATATGAGTATCTTTCAACTCTTTTTGCACTTGCAATAAAGTGTTCTTTGCTGCCCCATAAGTTAACTTATCCGCTTTAGTCAGTAAGATATGTAACGGTAAACCGGTATGTTGACACCATTCCACCATCTGCCAATCAAACTCCGTTAAAGGATGACGCACATCCATGACTAAAATAATCGCACACAAAGATTTACGCTTCGTTAGATACTTCTCCATCAACTCATGCCATTTCTTTTTAACGGCAACCGGCACTTTTGCATAACCATAACCAGGCAAATCCACGAAACGATGTTCTGGATTAATCTCAAAGAAATTAAGCATCTGTGTTCTACCCGGTGTTTTACTAATCCGTGCTAGGCCATTTTGACGCGTTAAGGTATTAATAGCACTCGACTTGCCTGCATTAGATCGACCTGCAAAGGCAACCTCTCTACCCTGATCTGCTGGCGTATCTCTGAGATCGGGTGAACTATTAATAAATTTTGCCTGATGATAAACTGGATTCATCGTTGCCTCGCTTAAGCGTGTTAATTAGGGTAAAATCTGGCAACACTCTGTAGCCTATCTTGATATATTAGGCTTAGACATAATAATAATTACTTTATTACAAAGGGGATCCCGATGAAAAAAAGACTGCAGGCAGTTTTATTTGCCTTAGCGTTAACCAGCACTTCAAGTATTTTACATGCAGAAGGCTCTATTGACGCAGGAAAAGAAAAAGCCGCCCTATGTTTTAGCTGTCACGGAGAAACAGGTAACAGCGCTGTTGCTACATTTCCTAAGCTAGCGCAACAAAATACCTCTTATTTAGAGAAACAATTACAAGCTTATAAAGACGGCACACGTAAAAATGCCATGATGTCTGCTGTGGTCACACACCTTAGCGCAGATGACATTAGTGACATTGCAGCCTATTTCTCTGCGCAAGAAATCACAGCGAATCCAATGCCTCTTGAAGATGAGGATGAAGACAACAAAAAAACGGTCAAAGAACTGATTGCTGAGGGCAGTGATTTATACCGTAATGGTGATTTAGAACGCGAAGTATCTGCCTGTATTGCGTGTCATGGTCCTTTTGGTGAAGGTAACAAACCCGCTTCATTCCCTTCTATAAAATCTCAACATGCCGATTACTTGATCCAAACACTCAAAGACTTTAAATCTGGCGTACGTAGTAATAATCCAGAGAACATGATGCATATGATTGCAAAAAAGATGACGGATGAAGAGATAAAAGCCGTTTCTTATCATATATCAATGAAGAAATAAAAAAACCAACCTCCTTTAAACACGATTTTGATAGAGACTTGATCCATGCTAAAAAAACTACTAAAAAACGCATTAGCTATTAGCTTATTAGGCTTATCTTTTACGGCAACGGCTAATGAACAAGGCTATGAACCTTTAACACCCGCACAACCGACTCAATCTGCTGATAAAGTCGAAATCATTGAATTCTTTTGGTACGGCTGTCCACATTGTTACGCTTTTGAACCCTTAATTGACAAATGGTCAAAGAGCCTACCTAAAAATGTAGAGTTCATCCGCCAACCCGCCGTATTTAACGAAGTTTGGGCTAAACATGCTAAAGCTTATTACGTAGCTGAATCATTAGGCATCGTAGAAAAAGTACATGCTGATTTGTTTGATGCTATTCAAAACAAAAAAGAACCCTTAGATACAGAAGCCTCCTTAGCTCAGTTTTTTGCCGCTCACGGCGTAAGCGAAGCTCAGTTTAAAGAAGCCTACAGTTCTTTTGGTGTAGATTCAAAAGTTCGCCAAGCGCCCGTTATTGCTGCAAAATATGGCATCACTGGCGTACCGACTGTGATCATTAATGGTAAATACAAAACCAATGGCACAGTAGCCGGTTCTCATGAAAAAATGATTGAAGTGATGAACACTCTCATCAAACAAGAAAGCGCTAAAAAGTAACGCCATCAAAAAAGGGTGGGTACACTGTCGTGTACCCACCCTTTTTTATGCCCTTAAGCTTTTAAAACTACCACATTAAATCATCTGGGATCTGATAGTTAGCGTAAGGATCATCTTCAACCGCTACTGCTTCAGTCGATTGCTGATAATTCACAATCACGATCGCCGCATCTCGATCGGCAATCTTATTGGCTACTTCAGTAGCCACTACCTCATAACCCGCACCAAACTTAACAACCGCTAAGCGACCTTTAATAATCAAGTCACGCATCGCCTCTGTCACATATAAAGTCTTTACTTTATTGTCATCGGTAAAATTGTAAGCCACGCCGTCAGCATCTCGAGTTTGTTTATTAAGCTCAATCAGTTGCTTAACCTGAGCGGCTAATTGCTTTTGTTCTTCAATGTGTTGTTTAGCCAGATTAAGCTCACGGTCTCGCTCAACCTTTTCTGCCAACGCTTGTTTAGCTAATTCTTTAGCCTCGTCCACCACCACAACTTTATTATTACGCTGTTGCTGTTCTTGCTTACGCTTATCGGATTTTATGCTTTTAGCCTTAGCATTACTCACCAAACCAGATTTTAATAACTGCTCCTGCAAAGATAATTTCTGTTTACTCATAAATAATAATTAGTCGTTCTACGTTTATTTAAAATCATTTGGCTAAGCGAAACACCATTTCGCCCTAAAATTAATGCACTCAGTTATCAAGTGCCTGCTGCTTAAGCTCTTCCGCAGAAATCTTGCACAGTTCACCATTCTTAATAACTACAATAGCAGTGTTTGTTTGTATTGCCGTTTGTCTGGCCAATTTTGCGGCTCGCTTAATGGCAATAAGAGAAGCAATTAAGTCAGGGTTTTTGGCATGGTGTAATTCAGATGCTTTCATTAATTTTCTCCCCATTCAATCAATAGTGGTTCTTCACCAGCATTGTCATATAAAGCCCAGTCATTAACAATAGGACTGTATTGTTGTTCAAAATTTTTACGACCCGCACTAAAACGGCGGCGAATAACATCTTCTGGAATATAATGACCGCCTTGCTGAACTCTAAAAGCAACACGATCAATTGCTACTTCAACTGTCGGTAAACTCAAAAAATACAAGCTGACCTGATACCCTTGATCCTGCCAGTTTTTTATATGCCTTATGTAAGCTAAACCAGATTTTAAAACTGCTCCTGCAAAGATAATTTCTTTTTACTCATACCTTACTCGTGCTTTAAAAATACCTTATCTGTCGGTTATTTTAATACTAACTGCAGTTATTTATGTTATTTCTTCCCGTAAGTAGCATCATGATCAGAAGCAATGGTCAGTAAGCGCATAAAATCTCCCTCACGATAAGCATTATCTCGATAAACCTGACTCCAAGTCATCTGCCTAAGTTTATTAAGGGTATCTAAAGCTGAATGCCTTTCTGGTTTTTGCAGCGTCAAAAGATTTAATTGAAAAACAGGGTTATTAAGATCAAGTCGAACGAATTGCTCCTGATCAATCTTGGTCACTAAACTGCTCCAAAATAGAATCTACCTGACTATCAATTGGGGAGTTAGCTCGCGCCCAAGCCATTGCAGTTTGTAAATCATCTGCTGCTTTGGGTTGATGCAACCAAATTTCATTATCTGGAATAATAGTGACCACGAGTTTAACCACCTTCAACTTTTAGAAGTAATTTTGTTATTCATGCGGCGTGGGGTATTTTTACCGGCGTAATGGACAGTGTAGTTTTTTGACGTGCTTGCCAAAGATCGTATTCAGCTTGCATGCGTATCCATGTTTCTGCAGTGGGTCCACCGACCCACGCTTCAAGTCTTAAAGCCATTTCTGCACTAATCGCGGCTTTGCCGTTAATGACGCGCGATAATGCAACGCGTGAAACGCCCAACTGAGAAGCGGCCTCGGTAATGCTGATATCTAATTCGGGTAAGATATCTTCTTTTAATAGACTGCCAGGATGGGGTGGGTTATACATATTAATGTTTTTAACCTTCTGAATATAAATAATTTATTAGAAGACTATAGTTAACTAGATGTCTTAAATCATATTTATGCAATTATTGTTAATTTCTCAGCAGTCTTAGCATTCTCATCAAATTCCCAAAACTCAACATCATCAGGGATAAGATGACCATATTTCTTAATATAATAAGATGCTAGTGATACTTTACGTTTTTCATTGTAATCTTTTAGAACAAACATTATTTTTCTATAGTCTTTTGGAGACGCCATAAAATAGTACATCGCCTCATTCCAAACTGTTAGTTTAGCACTCGGTACATTATCGCCAGCCGTCCACTTGTGAGATTTACACTCAACCAAAATCTTTTTTTCTTCGCAACCTAAATCAAATGCGTGTAATTTTAGCTTTCTGTTACTAACTCCAATTTCAATTTTTATATTGGGTTTAAGTATCAACTGTTGATACTCTTTAAAATATTCATAAGTATCTTCCTCAAAATCACTGCCTACTTTAGCATTAGATATACCGCCTTCTCTTTGATTTGAACTCATAATATTTTATTTTTTAATGAGGAATTAATCCTTGCTTACTAGCATACAACATGCATTTTATAGACGTTATCGATTATGTAAAAATAAAATTACAAACTGGGCTTGCTCATCAATAAGAAGCATAGATTTATAGAACTAAATAAAAATTAGTTCAAATTGGACTAGTAGCTACTACTTTTCCATCTTCAATTTTGAGAAGTAGTTTTGTTACATCTTGTTTATCCTGTACCCACGATTCTACAGAACGAATATTTCTATCAATTTCGAATGTATTATTAGTGACCTCTTCTATAAATTTATCTTGCCACTTTAACAACTCAAGTTTCCGTTCATTAATCGTTAAAGATTTATTAAAGAAAGAGTCAAGACTGCGTATTTTTTCATCCATTTTTATAATTGTTTGCTTAACTAACTCGCCATTCACATCTAACTGTGTAAGAGATTCGTCTATACTCTGCTTTCGTCTATGTACAACATCTTCATTCTCTGGAAAGGCTGATAAAAGCTGCCAACCACATATGCGTGCCCGTATACAAAGAAACAATTGGTTGTATAAACCAGAAAGCTTTTGTTGATGTTTTTCTATTGCATTTTTAATACCTTCCGTGCCAAAGTCGCTACTTTCTATGTTTTCAATCTCATTATTTAGTTTTTTAAGATCTTTTAACAAATGATTTATAGTCGAAAGTAAGTCTTTTTCATTGCTTTCAATCTGGTTTAGATGAGCGTCACTAAATTTACCTGCCAAAATTGCAGGAGCTATTTGATTAAAATAATCAATCGCACCTTCCATATTTGACTCTCGAACATCTTCCTGGTGCTGACGAATATCTTCAACTTCTTTTTTTATCTCAGTCAATTTTTGACTTATATCGGCTAAATGTTTTTGTGCGACAATTACAGAGGCAATTTGCCATAACGCACCAACATTAACAATTTTCTGTAGATTATCTGGCGCAAACAATTGTGCGTGCTCAGTTAATCGACCATCTGAACCCATAACATAACCTCTCATCCCATTAAGGCTATCTTTTGCTCGCGCTAAAGCACTCAACTGAACATTCACCTCTACATATTGAGTAGTAGCAACATTAGCTTGGATGACTAGATTAGGAACTGCTTGCAATAGTGGGTTAAGACGGCTAACTCCCGTGCTATCTAATTTTGAAGTAGGCTGCCACTTAATAGGCATTGTTTTTGAAATTTCTGCCACAGCAAACGAAAAAAGTGGCGTATTAACTTCTTCACCAATAATAAGAGGTATATCACGTTTTAGCACCATTTCACTACTTGAAATAACATTAGCTATTTTAAAAGGATTTTTGATATCGATTTTTTCAATGCATTGCAAGATTTTCCAACGAAGATATGCAATATGAATAACACAAGGAATTGTCACGTCAAAAGCCGGGTCTGTAAAACCCTTCACAATTAAAGCTGCTCCAACTGGGGCGGCGATCGTACTAATAGCACCCAATAACGTTGTTTCAGCAACAAGTACACCCCTTGCGATACCAAACGCCGTACCAACCCCAGTTGTTGTAATCAAACCAAATTTCTTTGAGTACTTTTGCCTTGCTTTTTCTACCGCAGATTCAATCTCGCTAGATTTAAGCCCTTCCCAGCGATAAGGAAGACAACTTTTCAATAGCTTATATTCATTATCAATAACATCTTCTTTTCTTTCAATAGCAGGTATGCCAATCTTCTGACAAACATCAAACAAAATTTGATCATAATCAGGCCCTTCTCCTCTGCGAACTCTATTCCTTAAAGAGTTCCCCCCATATAATCGAATTTCATCAGCAATTAACTTAGTATATTTTGTATGATCGGGACTATGTGCTTTGTAAGTTTCACTTGATTCAAGAGAGTTCAGTAACTTACCGATGATATAAGCAACAAGTGGATCTAAATCCTCTGCACTACAAACTACTAATAAATCATATAAACTTCCAGATTTAATCTTTGAAAACACGTCTGCCATATACCCATCTCAATAATAGTAATAAAATAATGAATAATCTAATATTATGATATAGTTTTTAGTTACCTACTAGGATAATCTGAAGCCACTTTATTAGTCTTTATTTTAATTCAACTCAACACGATTTACCTTTTTAGTTTCAATCTTGAGTATTTACTTTGAATCGCTGTAAAGTAACCATATAGATTTATAATAATATCAAAAACCATCTCTATCAGATCTCACAAGTACCAAGATTTGAAACTTAGTCATTTTACGGCACCTCTCGACTCTCATCACACTGTTCAACCCTCTTGCGACATGTCTCGAGCACCTGTTGACAAGCTTTGAGCAGTTGGCGACACGTGTCGAGCAGTCTGAAACACGCCTAGCACTCCTTGCGACACGTCACGCACTCATACAATGTATGCCGACAACCTGTTGTGGCGTGTAGCGATAGCTTCGAGACATCCTTCAAACATAGCTAGGCGTGTCGCCAGAGTGTGGAGCCCTGTTAACGAGTCCGCGAGACGCCTAGCAAGTATCACTAGTCACCTTATTAAGCCTCTAATCACTCTGAACAACACCCACAGACAGCCATTAAAATCATTAGCTTGGTCATTAAAAGTACAGAGTGGAATTATAATTAGCACTAGACCTTATATAACGTGTTAGAGTGAGGTCGTTAGTCATTATTACGATTGATGTTCGGCTGGATGCATCGTAAGGCCTTAGAAACATGGGCGCCCCTTTGCAGTTTATAACTTTTAAGCTGCCCACTTCTGTATAGCACGCCCCTTTTCTAAGGATATTACCCATGAGCACGACTTACTATATGCCGACTAATGACAGCGGCAAAGCTGATTTATTAGATCATTTAGCCAATAATCTAACCCATTATCAAACCGCACTCGCCATTAGCGCTGACGATATTGCAAGTGTTTTAGCGGATGCACTTAGCTTTAGATACACACTCCAATCTATGTTTAATATGCAAGCTTATGGGCAAGCATGGACCGAATATAAAAACCTATCACGCGATGGTGCTCTCGGCTTTACTTCTGCTACTTGGCCTGCGGCCCCTTTATTAGTTTTACCCACACCTGCGGCCGTTTTGCCGGGTATTATTCCGCGCTTATCCAGTTTAGTGGCGCGCATTAAATCCAACAAAAATTACACCAGTGCTATTGGCCAAGACTTATGGTTAGTGGGAACACATGCGCCCATTGATCCGACGACTTGGAAACCCATTTTAAGCTTACAAAACAATGCCGGTCACCCGACTATTGTGTGGACTAAAGGGGATTCTACGGCTATTGAAATTTGGGTTGATCGGGGTGATGAAGCTGGTTTTGTATTACTAACGATGAACACCGAACCTAATACCGCTGATGGCTCACCTTTACCCCCTGTCGGCACGAGTGCGATTTGGAAATATAAGGCTATTTACCATTACCATGATGCCCAAGTGGGGCAATGGAGTGATGTGATTAGCGTTGCTGTGAGCAACTAGCTATTAAATATTATTTTTCTTGCGGAGCTGTAGTTTGTTCATGCAGTTGCATGTTGATCATTTTAAGCGCGGCTAATACGCCCGCGAATACTTGATTAGCATGCACCGCGAGCGTTTTACGTAATTCACCACCACAATCCCAAGTAATCACACACTCAGTTAAGGCGTTAGTATTACCGCCTCTAGGAATACGCACTTCATAATCACGCAAGGCGGGTAATGTGTAGTTATGATGCTTCATCACCTTATTAATGGCATCGATAAACGCATCAAAACCACCGTTACCAGATCCAGAGGCAATATGCTTAGTACCTTTTACATTGACTCGAATGCTGGCTGTTGATTCTAAATCTAAGCCACTGGTGATCGAGCAATTTAATAATTTAATATGCTGGTAATTTTTACTTTCTAAAACATCGGCAATGATAAAAGGTAAATCATCCGTGGTAATAATCTGTTTTGAATCACCTAAACTAACAATTCGCTCTAAGACTTTCTTTTGATTTTCTTCAGATAGATCTAATTCTAACTGCTCTAAGTTTTTCTTTAATGAGGCTTTACCACTCATTTTTCCTAAAGCATAACTGCGAGTGCGTGAGAAACGCTCAGGGCCCAACTTAGTTTTATACAAACCCCCTTTTTGATCACCGTCGGCATGAATCCCAGCAGTTTGGGTAAATACATCGGCACCAATTATAGGGGCATTAGCGGATACTCGCTTACCTGAGAAATTCTCCACCATATTACTTAAACGCACGATATGGCTTTCGTTAATAGATAAAGCAATATTCATTTTATCGCGTAACACGACGGCTACTTCCGCAATAGACGCATTGCCAGCACGCTCGCCTAAGCAATTAACCGTACAATGAATCGCACTTACACCGGCACGTACAGCCGCCATGACATTAGCGGTAGCTAAGCCATAATCATTATGCGGATGAAAGTCAAAATGCGCTTCTGGATAACGCTGACACATGTCGTTTAGATACACAAAGACTTCTTCAGGTGATAAAACCCCTAAAGTATCTGGCAACATAAAATGATGAATCCCTACATAGCGTAGGTTTTCCATTAATTGATAAACATACTCAGGGCTATTTTGATAACCGTTCGACCAATCTTCTAAATACACATTAACGGTTAAGCCTTTTTCTAAGGCGTAATTAACCGTTTGTAAAATATCAGCGGTATGTTGTTCTAAGGTTTTACCTAATTGCTCACGGCAATGTTTTTCACTGCCTTTGGTGAGCAAGTTAATCACTCGCCCACCGGTTTCTAAAATCCAATCAACACTTTTGGTATGATCAACAAAACCTAAAACTTCAACACAGCCATCAAAGCCTTCTTGCTTAGCCCATTGATTAATATTGCTGACGGCTTCTTTTTCACCTTGAGAAACCCGTGCAGAAGCGACTTCAATACGATCAACGCGCAGTGACTGCAACAAAGCTTTAGCGATAGTGACTTTTTCGGTAGGGGTAAAGGAAACACCCTGCGTTTGCTCACCATCACGCAAGGTGGTGTCCATCAGTTGGAGTGTTCTGGAATTTGTAGACATGATTATTGACTGTATTTAAAGTAGTTTTTCCAGACTTTCCCTTAACGGAGGCAGTCGATTTTCAATAACAACCCATATTTGTGGGAGATCTAAGCCCAAGTAGTTATGCACCAATATATTTCTAAATCCTGAAAGCGCTTTCCAATTAATTTCAGGATGCCCCGCTTTTAATTCATCTGATAACTTTTGAGTGGACTCGGCCAGCGTTTGTAAATTTCGAATAACCGCATCCTGTACCATTTGCGAGTTCATAAATACAAACTGATCATATTCGGTGTACTCGTTTATCCTGTCGATACAATCAATGATATGTTCAAGATAAACACTCTCGTCTTTCATAATGGCAAGGCTTCGTTAAGAATCTGCGAAGAAAGACGCGGATGCAAGCTGGTTTTAGTAACCAAATCTACCTTACGTTGTAACAAAGTTTGTAAATCGATTAACAGCTCGCCTAAATCAAACAAATCGCATCCATGATCAAGCTCAACCAAAAAATCAACGTCGCTGTTATCGCTAACAGCGTCTTTCACCATTGATCCAAATAAACAAATCGTTTTAACGCCGTGTTGTTTGGCTAGTTTTGTTATGGCTATCCGGTTATCAGTTATTAGTTTATTCATAGCGTTAGTTTTATGTGGGTATGAAAAACCTCAACCCTACCGCACAGAAAAAACCCTTAAGCCCAAAGCCAAGGGAAAGTTTGCTTGTGTTGCACTTCGTAAGCAGAAATTTTATCTACATGTTTCAGTGTTAAACCAATATCGTCTAAGCCGCTTAACAAGTTGCCTTTACGGAATGGATCAATTTCAAAACTAAAGCCATTGCCCGCTGGCGTAATCACTTGTTGATTTTCTAAATCAACCGTAAAACGTACACCTTCGTTAGCGCTGATTTCTGCCATCACTTTATCTAACTGTTCTTGGCTCACGCGAATCGCTAAGATGCCATTTTTAAAACAGTTGTTATAAAAGATATCGGCATAACTAGTAGAAATAATGGTGTTAAAGCCATAATCTGCAATCGCCCATGGCGCATGTTCACGAGAAGAACCACAACCAAAGTTATCACCAGCGACTAAAATTTTAGCGCCTTTGAAAGCAGGTTTATTCAATTCAAACTCAGCGTTATCAGTGCCATCATCGTTAAAGCGCCAGTCGTGGAATAAGTGGATACCAAATCCACTGCGCTCTACTTTCTTTAAAAACTGTTTAGGAATAATTTGATCGGTATCTACATTGCTACGATCCATTAACGCAGCAACACTGTCATGCTTTAAGTACGGTTCCATAATTTTTGCTCTACCTATTAATTAAAGGGTGCGAATATCAACAAAGTGACCAGCCGCTGCCGCTGCCGCCGCCATTGCAGGTGATACTAAATGCGTACGACCACCTTTGCCTTGTCTACCTTCAAAGTTACGATTTGAAGTTGACGCACTGCGTTGACCTTTAGTTAACTCATCACCGTTCATCGCTAAACACATAGAGCAACCTGGATCACGCCATTCCCAACCGGCTTCAATAAAGATTTTATCTAAACCTTCGTCTTCAGCTTGTTGCTTAACATGATAAGAA
>CANGLL010000054.1 GCA_947454605.1 Methylococcaceae bacterium
AGTGTGGCTAAAATTTTGGTTCTTCTTAACATGAATGAAATCCGTTATTTTGCGTTAACAAAGGCAATAGTAGTATCCAACATACGATTTGAGAAACCCCATTCGTTGTCATACCAAGAAAGAACTTTCACTAAACGACCGCCTAAAACTTTAGTTAATGGTGATTCATAAATTGATGACGCAGGGTTATGATTAAAATCAACCGAAACTAAAGGTCTTTCATTGATATCTAAAATACCTTTTAAGGCACCCTTAGAAGCTGATGTTAATATTTCATCAATTTCTACTTTAGTGGTATCTCTAGAGGCTTGGAAAGTTAAATCAACAACAGATACATTGATAGTTGGAACACGCATTGCGAAACCATCTAATTTACCAGAAAGCTCAGGCAACACTAAGCCTACTGCAGCGGCAGCACCCGTTTTAGTAGGAATCATAGATTGTGTAGCAGAACGTGCACGTCGTAAGTCACTGTGATAAACATCAGTTAACACTTGGTCATTAGTATATGAATGGATAGTCGTCATTAAACCACTTTCAATTCCGATAACATCATTCAACGGTTTAACAATAGGTGCTAAACAGTTAGTAGTACAAGAAGCATTTGAAATCACTGTATCAGAAGCCTTTAAAGTGTCGTGGTTTACACCAAACACGATAGTACCGTCAACATCATCT
Organism: Methylococcaceae bacterium; assembly: GCA_947454605.1. Taxonomy (GTDB): domain Bacteria; phylum Pseudomonadota; class Gammaproteobacteria; order Methylococcales; family Methylomonadaceae; genus Methylobacter_C. The sequence goes on from CANGLL010000054.1 coordinate 679, forward strand.
CCACCTGGAGCTGAAATGATAACTTTTTTTGCGCCTGCAGTTATGTGAGCAGAAGCTTTAGCCTTACTTGTAAAGAAACCAGTACATTCATGTACCACTTCAATACCTAATTCTGCCCAAGGTAATTTTGATGGATCTCTTTCAGAGAAAACTCTGATTTTGTCACCGTTGATGATGATGTAATCACCGTCAACAGAAACTTCAAAAGGAAATTTGCCATGCACTGAATCGTATTGTGTAAGGTGAGCATTTGTGTTGCTATCACCTAAATCATTAATTGCAACTATTTGAATTTCGTTTGTACGGCCAGACTCGTATAAAGCACGAACGATATTACGTCCAATACGACCATAACCATTGATTGCAACTTTAATTGGCATTGATAATCTCCAGAGTGATGTTTTAAAAATAAAAAACGGATGAGCTGAAATTTTAGCTAGGTAACTATACCAAAATAGTGGGTGATTCGTCTATGAATGATGACTCTATAACTCATCAGCACATAATTTAATTTAATATGAAATTGAAGTTAGCCAGTATAATTAGTCAATTTTGCGAATTATTATTCATTTCGTAAAACATTAACTTTCTAATTCACCCCCCTCAAGAGATTAATATGGCGCTGTATTGTGGAATTGTAGGTTTACCTAATGTTGGTAAATCAACTCTGTTTAATGCCTTAACCAAGGCAAAAATTGCTGCTGAAAATTATCCATTTTGTACTATCGACCCCAATGTAGGTGTAGTACCCGTTCCCGACGTACGCATGGATAAATTAGCAGAAATTGTAAAGCCAGAACGTATACTCCCAACCACTATTGAATTTGTAGATATCGCTGGCTTAGTGGCTGGCGCGTCAAAAGGTGAAGGTTTAGGCAATAAATTTCTCGCTAATATACGTGAGACGGATGCCATTGCGCATGTTGTCCGTTGCTTCCACGACGATAACGTAGTCCATGTTGCAGGTAAGGTTGATCCATTATCTGATATCGAAGTCATTAACACTGAACTGGCCCTTGCGGACATGACTTCTGTTGAGAAAGCTCTATTAAGAACAAGCAAAGTGGCTCGTACTGGCAATAAAGATGAACTTGCCAAAAAAGCAGTATTAGAACAAGTTTTAAAACAATTAGAAAATGGAGATCCTGTTCGCACATTACCTCTTTCTGACGACGATAAAGCATTAATCAAAGATTTATGCTTAATGACACTCAAACCCACCATGTATATTGCCAATGTGCAAGATGATGGCTTTGAAAACAATCCACTTTTAGATAACGTAAGAGCACTAGCTGCCAAGGAAGGCGCTACAGTCGTTCCAATATGTGCCGCTATCGAAGCCGAAATAGCTCAGCTAGATGAAGAAGAGAAGAAAGAATTTTTAGATGACTTGGGTCTAGAAGAACCTGGATTAAATCGTGTCGTAAGAGCGGGCTATGAACTCCTAAATCTAGCAACCTATTTTACTGCAGGCGTTAAAGAAGTCAGAGCATGGACGATTCCTGTAGGTGCCTCAGCCCCGCAAGCGGCAGGTGTCATTCATAGTGATTTTGAAAAAGGTTTTATCCGTGCAGAAGTTATTTCATATGAAGACTATATTACTTACAAAGGTGAACAAGGTGCTAAGGATGCGGGCAAATGGCGGTTAGAAGGAAAAGACTACACCGTTAAAGACGGCGATGTTGTACATTTTAGGTTCAATGTTTGACAATCATAAGCTGCATAATTATAATTCCATCTCTCAATGGCGACAGATTATTAAGGCGATATAGCTCAGTTGGTTAGAGCACGGGATTCATAACCCCGGGGTCGGTGGTTCAAATCCACCTATCGCCACCATACAAACAAAAGGCTTATGTGTAATGCTAAAGCCTTTTTTTTTGCGTCACGCAAAGTCTGATAAAGGACCCTTATCAAATATAATGATTTTCTAATTTTTTTGCTACAGTTCTACTTGATTAGTGATCGTGTCACCCATAGAATACTAAAACTAATTGACAATATACATGCAAACAACCTCTAAGAGCACTTACATCTGCTCATCAAAAGGGAAAGCATCAACCCAATTGTTAATGTAGCCAGACTACCGTTAAAACCACATTATGAAACCAATTTTTGCTGATAACGCGGCCATTGAGCATGCGACTAAATTATTACAACAAGGGCGACTTGTCGCCTTTCCAACCGAAACAGTTTATGGCTTAGGCGCTGACGCTTCCAACCCTGAAGCTATTCGTAGAGTATTTAAAGTTAAGAATAGACCCGCCAATCATCCACTCATAGTGCACATTAGCGGAGTTGAACAACTTAAAGATTGGGCACAAAAAATCCCCGAAAGCGCAAAAATATTAGCCTCCGCTTTTTGGCCCGGCCCTCTAACAATAGTACTTAATAAAAAATCAGATGTCCCTCTAGAAGTAACGGGCGGTCAAAACACAATAGCACTTCGAATGCCAGATCATCCTGTTGCACTTGCTCTCTTGAATAAATTTGAAGGTGGAATAGCAGCACCTTCGGCAAATATTTACTGCAGAATTAGCCCAACTCAAGCTTCACATGTTGAAGACGAGCTAGGGGATTCGGTTGATATGATACTGGATGGTGGGGCCTGCAAAATTGGATTGGAATCAACTATTATTGATTTAACAGGGCCCGTACCCAAATTATTACGCCCAGGAGTCATCAGCAAAGCAGAAATAGAAGACGTTCTAGGGATTGAAATAACCAGAATTGACGCAACTATAGAAAATAAATCACAAAATAATAGAGTTTCTGGCATGAATCGTCTGCATTATGCTCCGACTACGCCAACTGCATTATGTGAACATGATAAGTTAGCAATTGTACTTAATAACTTAAGGATCCAAAACAAACGCGTAGGACTCCTGTCTTATCAATTCAACCCACCAGAAAACAGATTCATCCACATGTTATGCATGCCCGAACAAGCAGAAAGTTACGCACAAGAACTATATGCTTGCTTACGTGAACTAGATAATAAAAAATTAGACATTATCTTGATTGAAAAAACCCCAGAATCAGAGAATTGGCTAGCTATTAATAATCGTATTGAAAAAGCAACAGCAAGATTTAAAGAGGCTTAGTTATAAATTTATTTATTTTGTAACTAAGCTTCACTTGAATTTCCAATCTGGAATTTTTATTATTTTTCAGTGTTCTCTAGTTCTAATTTATCAAACAACTGTTTTGCAGGCAAATATCCAGGGTAAATGTTGCCTTTTTCAGAGATAATTGTAGGAGTTCCATTTAGTCCAAAATCATTTACTAATTGTAAGTGTTCATCTATTGGATTTTCACATGATTTAACAGGTAATGACTTATCTTTTTTAGCTATTGTTAAAGCTGCATTTCGATCATCTGAACACCAAACAGAAACGGCTTTATTGTAAGATTCTGATCCCTTCCCTGCACGTGGGAAAAACAAATACTGAATTGTAATGCCCTCAGCTAAATATTGATCTATTTCAGAATGTAACTTACGACAATAACCACAATCAATATCAGTAAAGACAGTGACGGTATGTTTAGAAATTTTAGGCTTAAAAACAATCATTTTTGACTGTCCTAACTTACTAATAGCCAACTGACGCGCAGCATTTAACTTATCCTTAGTTAAATCTTTACTAGTAGCTAAATCAATTAATTGGCCAGATAATAAATACTTTCCGTTTTCAGAAACGTAATAAATATTTAAGCCGACTGTGACTTCATAAAGCCCTTTAATTTCCGATGGATAGATTGAGTCTATTTTCAAATTCGGCATAGACTTAACCAATACTTGCCTAATTGCACTTTCATCCGCGTTAACGCTTTTTGTAACGCCTAATGCACCCATCACACAAACACACACTATCTTAAAAAAATTATTCATACTTTCCTCATGATTTGCTCAATGGCATAAAACTACAATAAAAATCAGTCAATGAAGCTAATTCTCATATTTAATGGAACAGGCGTTGCACATCAAAAAACATGGCCACAGCCATTAATAATAACAACAAAGTCATACCCACTTGTTGAAAAAATAATTGTATTTTCTCTGGAACGGGCTTACCCAACAAACCTTCTATTCCAAAAAATATCAAATGACCACCGTCTAAAACAGGGACGGGTAACAAATTTAAAACACCTAAACTTACACTTACTACTGCCATAAACTTTAAAAAGGCAACAACCCCAATACTAGCAGACTGACCCGCATATTGCGCAATACTAATAGGCCCACTTAAGTTTTCTACAGCGGCTTCCCCTACAAACATTTTGCCCAGCATTTTAACTGTTGATAATGAGTAAGTAACAGTCGTTTTAATGGCATCTGGAATCGCATCAAGTACTGACAAAGAGTAGTTCACCTGCATACTTTTTTGAAGATCTTCTGGAACATAAACAGATGCACCAATTTTGCCTTCTGCACCCTGCTCTAATTGAACTTTTTTTGGCGTAATACTCATTGGTAATTGAACGCCATCTCGTTCAACCACTAATTGAATACTCCTTTCTGGACGTTTTTTGACAATCTCAACCCATTGCATCCAATCACTTACAGATACACCGTCGGCACTCACAACAAGATCACCTTTCTGTAACCCAGCCGCTAAAGCCGCATTATCAGGTAAAATATTACCTATAATAGGTTTAAGTTTTGGAGTCCAAGGCTTAAGACCAAGATTTTGATACAAATCCTCTGGGCTTTTACTATCATCCTCACTAAACGATAATGATCTTTCAGCAGAAACACCATCCGTCTGCTTGACTATTAATTTAGCTTCTTTATTACCGTCTAAGGCCGTTGACACAATACTACTTAAAGCAACTGACCAAATGGGGGTCAACTTATCATCAATCGATATGATTTCATCGCCCTCAACTAAACCTGCTTTATAGGCAATGGTACCTTGCTTTACTTCACCTAGAACGGGTTTAATACCCACTTCACCAATGACCAAAACACTCCAAAATAAAATAGCCGCCAGTATTAAATTAAAAACAGGACCAGCAACTACTATGGCTACCCTAGCGATGACAGATTGACGATTAAAAGCATAAGCCAAGTCTTCAATATTGACCTCACCTTCTCGCTCATCAACCATTTTGACGTATCCACCCAAGGGAATCGCTGAAATAACATATTCAGTTGATTGACTGTCTTTTTGATAAGCCCACAAGACCTTACCAAAACCAACAGAAAACCGTATTACTTTAACACCTACTATTCGAGCAACCCAAAAATGCCCAAACTCATGAAAGGAAACTAAAACCCCAATCACAACGATAAAGTAAAAAAGTGTATGCAATAAATCCATTACGCGCTTAACTCAACAACCAATTCATGCGCTATTACCCGAGCATGACTATCTGCTTCTAAAATTATTTCGAGTGTATTAGCAGGAGTGACCGAAAACTTCTCCATACAACGCTCAATCACTAAAGGGATATCCGTAAAACGAATCGTCTCATTTAAAAAAGCCTCAACAGCAATTTCATTTGCAGCATTTAAAACAGTTGGAATAATGCCGCCTAAACTAATCGCTTTATAAGCAAGACCTAAACAAGGGAAACGCTCTAAATTAGGCTCTTCAAAATCCATACGCCGCACATCAAATATATTCAAGGGCTCAACCCCAGACTCAAAACGGTCAGGCCAAGCCATAGAATAAGCAATTGGCACTCGCATATCTGGATTTCCCATTTGCGCTAATACAGTGCCATCTACATAATCAACCATACTATGAATAATACTTTGTGGATGAATAACCACCTGTATTTGATCAGGTTTCATCGCAAATAAAATACAGGCTTCTATCATCTCTAAGCCTTTATTCATCATCGTTGCCGAATCTACAGATATTTTTTTACCCATATCCCAATTCGGATGAGCTACAGCTTGCGCAGGTGTCACATTAACTAATTCTTCAACCGGCATTTGTCTAAATGGACCACCTGAAGCTGTTAACAAAATGCGTCTCGCTTCCTTAGCCTGCATACCTGAATGATACCCCGCAGGCATACATTGAAATATCGCGTTATGCTCACTGTCGATAGGCAATAATTGCGCTCCCGAATCAGCAACCGCATCCATAAAGATATCACCCGACATCACCAAGGCTTCTTTATTAGCTAATAAAATTATCTTGCCGGCCTTTGCAGCCGCTAAGCTAGGTAAAAGACCCGCCGCCCCAACAATCGCAGCCATTACAGAATCAACACTTTCTAGTGTAGCTACGAACTCTAAAGACGCTGCACCCGATAAGACTTTAATATCAGCAATCGGTGTGTTAATCAATTTTTTTGAGAAAGCCGCTGCATTAATATCATTAACAACGACAACATATTCAGGATGATGAACTAAACACTGTTCAAATAACAAATCAATATTATTGTTAGCCGTTAATGCGATCACTTTGTATAAATGACTGTGTCTCGCAGCAACGTCTAACGTACTAACGCCAATAGAACCCGTTGCACCTAATACGCATAAACCTTTCATGAATCTAGACCGATTAAAATGATACCTGCATAAAATAAGGGAATGGCAGCAAGAATACTATCTATTCTATCCAGAATACCCCCATGACCCGGCAACAAAGTACCACTGTCTTTAGCACCCACTTGACGTTTAACGACACTGATGAATAAATCACCGTAAACCGAAATCAACACTGTTAATACAGAGAGCAATACGAAATCAAAAACTCTTGTCCATACAAAACCATCACGCAGACTGTAATAGCCAATAAACAGAACAGACAATAAGACGCCAGATAATAAAGCACCTCGAAAGCCTGCTACTGTTTTACGCGGGCTAATTTCGGGTGCTAATTTAACAGCGCCCCATTTCTTACCGGTAAAATAAGCGCCTATATCAGCACCCCATATTAATACCAAGAAAAACATCGTCATCTCTGGACCATAGAAAGCTCTTAAACGGGTTAAGAACATCCAAGCTGACAACAACACAAACCAACCTATTAATGCCTTACTAGCAACTTTTAACTGTAAATTTAAGACCTGAGTAGGTGCATTTCTGATTAACATCATCACCGTTATCCAAAACAATACAGGAGGAATAACTAACCACTCTAAAATACCTGAATAATCTCTTACATCAGGCCAATCTGTTAGCGTAGCAATCAGCTCTAATATTTGAGTCCAGAATTGTAAACCAGCCATCGGTAATATTAATGCTATTAAGAAGAATATTCTTTTATATAACGCTGTAATACCAACCAATTGCGTCCATTCCAAGGCACCTAATAAAGTGATTAAAGCAATAGATAAAGAAAAGTATTCAACTGGCAATTCAAATACGGCAAGAGCAATCAGCGTAGCCAAAACTGTTGCTGTTATAATTCTTGTTAATAACATTTTTGTATGCTTATATAGTAAAGTTATAAAGTGACTGTTTTATTAAGAACTTGCTCACCTGTGTGACCAAAACGTCGTTGCCGACCTTTAAAGCTCTTTACAGCCTCTTCAAGAGATCTCCGGTCAAAATCTGGCCAGAGCGTAAAGGTAAAGTACATTTCAGTATAAGCTAATTGCCATAACATGAAATTACTTACTCGTTGTTCACCGCCTGTTCTTATAAAGAGATCAGGTTCAGGTAGTCCCGCAGTTGATAAATGGGCATTTATCAATTCTTCAGTGATCGGTTGTTTTTCTAAAGTGCCTTGCGCCATTTTATCAATGACTTTTTGAGCCGCCTGGCATAAATCCCAACGCCCCCCATAATTAACGGCAACAACAAGTGTTAATGCGGTATTAAATTGCGTTTTCTGCTCAGCTTCTCGCATTTTATCTTGTAATTTTTTAGAGAAAGCTGATCTATAGCCAATAAATCTTAAACACACATTACGCTCATCAAGACGATTAATTTCTCTTTGTAATGAAGACATAAAAAGAGCCATTAACAAGTTAACCTCTGACTCTGGTCTGCGCCAGTTTTCACTACTAAATGCAAATAAGGTCAGCACTTCAACCTTATTCTCAACACAATACTCTACAACTTTTCTTACAGACTTAACGCCAGCCCTATGACCAATAGCACGGGGCATAAAACGTTTTTGTGCCCAGCGCCCATTACCATCCATAATGATAGCAATGTGCCTAGGCATCGTTGTAGAAAATACATCAGTAGCAACAGACACTCTTTATGCCTTAAATAGATAAGAGATCAGCCTCTTTAGCTTCTAATAACTTTTCAATATCTTTAATGAATTGATCCGTAACTTTTTGAATCTTTTCTTCGCCTGACCGTGCTTCATCTTCAGAAATTAATTTCTCTTTTAAAGCTTCTTTGATTTCAGAGTTTGCATCACGACGAATATTTCTTATGGCTACACGACCATTCTCAGATTCTGCTTTTACGATTTTAACTAAACTACGACGACGTTCTTCCGTTAACGCAGGTAAAGGAATACGAATAGTCATACCATTTGTAGCTGGATTTAAACCCAGATCAGACTTCATAATCGCTTTTTCAATTGCTTGAACCATACCTTTTTCCCAAGGCGTAATCGTTAAAGTACGTGCATCTTCAACGGCTATATTAGCAACCTGAGACAAAGCGGACTCTGATCCGTAATAAGATACATTAATCTGATCTAATAAACTGGGATGAGCTCTACCTGTTCTAATCTTTGAAAACTCATGCTTTAATGCTTCAATACTTTTACCCATTCGGGTAGCCGCATCTTGTTGAATATCACTAATCATCAATTTTTTCCTCGCTCAATAAAAGAGCCTATCTCTTCGCCCATCATCAATCTCATGACGGCGCCTTTCTCAAAAATATTCATTACGCGCATGGGCACATTATTATCTCGACATAAAACGAGAGCCGTAGTGTCCATCACATTTAAACGTTGATCAAGTGCTTCGTCATACGTTAAGCGTGCGTAAAACACAGCATCCTTCACTTTTTCAGGATCTGCAGAATAAACACCTTTAACCTTAGTAGCCTTAATCATTAAATCGGCATTAATTTCAATCGCTCTTAAACTAGCAGCTGAATCCGTTGTAAAGAAAGGATTGCCTGTTCCTGCCGCAAAAATCACGACTCTACCCTTCTCTAAATGCCTTACCGCACGACGACGGATATAATCTTCACACACTTGATTAATTTTTAACGCAGACATCACTCTTACTTGCTGGCCAATGGATTCAAGAGCATCCTGCATCGCTAACGCATTAATAACGGTTGCCAACATACCCATTTGGTCGCTGGTCACTCTATCTAAACCTTCTGCAGCTTTCTCAGAACCTCTTAAAATATTTCCGGCCCCAATCACTAAGCCCACTTGTATCCCTGCCTCACATAACTCTTTAATTTCAAGAGCGAGGCGCTTAACAATGCTAGCATCAATACTGCCGCCGGTTTCACTCATTAATGCTTCACCGCTTAGTTTAAGTAATATTCTTTGGCAAATGGGTTTAGTCATAATAATTAAGTGTGTTAAGAGTTAAAAGTTAAAAGTTAAAAAAAGCTGAATCGATAAGATATCGATTCAGCTTTTTATATTTTATACCGCTCTAACTTGTGCCATTACTTCTTCAGCAAAGTTCTCTTCTTTCTTCTCTATGCCTTCACCCACTTCAAAACGAGTAAAACGCACAGCTTTGTTACCTTTGCTAGCCACTAAAGCACCGACAGTCACTTTATCATCTTTAATGAAAGGTTGGCCTAATAAAGTCACTTCCGCTAAATACTTCTTAATTTGACCCGCAATCATTTTTTCAATGATTTCAGCAGGCTTACCACTTTCTAAAGAAATAGCTCTAAAGATTTCTTTTTCTTTTTCAATCATGTCTGAAGGCACATGCTCTTCAGATACATACTGAGGTTTACTGGCTGCAATGTGCATGGCAATGTCTTTACCTAATTCAGCATCAGACGCCGCTAATTCAATAATTACACCAATTTTACTGCCATGTAAATAACTTGCAGTACCGCCTTCAGCTGTTTTAAATTTTTCAAAACGTCTTACTGTAATGTTTTCGCCTAAGGTTGAAATTAAGCCACGACGTAATTCGTCAACAGTCACACCACCCTCTAAAGGTAGCGCCAATAATTCTTCTTCCGTTTCAAGGTGATCAGCGTTTAAAACCGCTTCAGTCACACTGTTTACGAAATCTACAAAACCGTCTGCTTTAGCCACAAAGTCAGTTTCACAATTCACGTCAACGATCGCTACCGCTTTACCATCGTTACTCACTTTAACGCCGATAATACCTTCTGCTGCAATACGACCCGATTTTTTATCCGCTTTCGCTAAACCTGACTTACGCATGTTTTCAATTGCTAAATCCATATCGCCATTAGCTTCAACTAAAGCTTTTTTACATTCCATCATACCGGAACCGGTTCTTTCACGCAGTTCCTTAACCATTCCCGCACTGATTGTAATACTCATTTTTGTGTTTCCTTTAAGATGTCGTCACTGTAAAAACGCCCCCATAAGGAGGCGTTTTTTTGAGGTCTAGCCTAACCTTTAATATCAAACGATATAAAGATTAATTTAAATTATTCTGCTACTGCTTCTTCTTCAACAAAATCATCAGTCTTTGCTGATAAACCTAATGTCGCTGATTTAGCTTCAAGTACTGCCGCAGCAACACTTTCACAATAAAGTTTAACGGCACGAATTGAGTCATCATTACCAGGAATTATATAATCAATTCTTTCGGGTGAGTTATTAGAGTCCACTACACCTACCACAGGGATACCTAACTTTTTAGCTTCACTGATAGCGTTTTTCTCGTAGCCTACATCTAAAACGAAGATAACATCAGGAACGCCTCTCATGTCTTTAATACCGCCAAGACTACGCTCTAACTTTTCAAGCTCACGCTCCATACCTAACGCTTCTTTTTTACCGAAACGTTGATAAAGCGTACCGTCCGCTTTCATAGCTTCTAATTCTTTTAAACGATTGATTGATTTTTTGATGGTCTTGAAGTTAGTCAACATACCACCTAACCAACGATGGTTTACATAAGGCATGCCACAAAGTGCTGCTTGTTCTGCAACCACTTTACGTGCTGATTTTTTAGTCCCTACAAATAAGATAGTCCCTTTATTTGCAGTCATTTGACCCAGATAATTCATTGCGTCGTTGAACAACGGAAGCGTTTTTTCTAAATCGATAATATGGATTTTGTTACGAGCCCCGAATAAAAAAGACTCCATTTTTGGATTCCAATAACGAGTTTGATGTCCAAAGTGAACACCCGCTTCAAGCATTTGACGCATGGATACTGCTGCCATTTATTTCTCCTAAGTTTAAAATTCGGAATTATAATTCCGAGTTGGGTTATGCCTCCGCCTATCCCGTCTAATAACCAACTCCAAATAATGAAGCCAGCACCCTATCAAACGTGACGATAAGCGTGAGTATTTATTACAAAAATCAACTTAACTTTATACCATATTTTACTGGTTAGAACAAGCCAACCTCTGTTAAAATCCTCACGATAATGGAAGCTTAGACTAAAACACCGCTTCATAAAACCCCAAAAACCTTATAGTAAAGTAACAATGAGTATCCTGATAAAAACACC
>CANGLL010000055.1 GCA_947454605.1 Methylococcaceae bacterium
GTGGCAGAGAGAGCATAGCCGGAGGCTTTAATCGCGCATTAGATGCTGTTAGACCTATTGGCTCTTTAGTTAAACCGGCCGTGTACTTAACCGCGGTAGAAAACCCTGACAAATATACGATTACCAGTCAGATCAGTGACACCACTATTGTCGTTAAAGGCGGTAATGGCGTTGATTGGATTCCCAAAAACTACGATCATAAAGAACACGGCATCATCCCTTTACATACCGCTTTAGCAAAATCTTACAATTTAGCGACCGTGAGTATTGGTATGGATGTTGGGGTAGAAAATGTCGCTAAAACCATAAATAATTTAGGTGTCACTAGAAAACTTGATCTATTCCCCTCCTTGTTATTAGGTGCGGGTGCTCTCACCCCTATTGAAGTAACGCAAATGTATCAAACATTAGCGGGTGATGGCTTCTCAACGCCCATTAAAACCATTAGGGCCGTTGTTGACCCAAAAGGCACCTCATTACAAAGCTACCCGCTGACTGTTAAGCAAACCGTCGATCCCGCGGCCACTTACATCGTAAACACCATGTTACAAGGCGTTATGCATGAAGGAACAGGCAAATCAGCTTATTCCTATTTTCCAGAAGACTACGGCTTAATTGGTAAAACAGGCACCACCAACGATGCAAAAGACAGTTGGTTTGCAGGCTATACTGGCGATTATTTATCTGTTGTATGGCTAGGTAGAGACGATAACAAACCCATAGGTTTAACCGGATCAACAGGTGCTTTACCTATATGGTCTGTATTAATGAAACAAATTTCCACAAAGCCCGTTAATTTAACGCCGCCCGATAATATTACTTTTGCTTGGGTTGATCCTAATAATGGCCTGTTAATTAACCCTGACTGTGGAACCGGTAAACAATACCCTTACATATCAGGTTCAGAACCCATCACTTTTTCAGAATGTGGCTTAGGCTTTTTTAACCCCGACAATGCTGCACCAACGGATGTATTTGAACCCGATAACAGTGATAACAAATCAGAACAACCACGATAAATTAAATAAACATGTTTAAAAAAAATAGATTCATCAGCCTTTACTTCGCACTGTTTATAACAAGCAGCAACTGTTTTGCCTCTGAACAACCGGTACAACAATTACAGGCCTTTTTAAAATCATCCAAATCGCTAACGGCTGATTTTAAACAAGTATTAATTAACGAAGCGGGTAATCCTTATCAGACCAGTTATGGGGTTTTCTACCTACAACGTCCAGGTAAATTTCGGTGGAATTATCAAAAACCCTTTCAACAACAAATCGTATCTACCTCCGGTAAAGTTTGGTTTTACGACACAGATTTAGACCAAGTCACTATTAAAAAACTAGATGAATCCGTAGGGTCTACGCCTGCATTATTATTGAGTGGAAACATCTCACTCGAAGACAACTTTATTATGAAAGATCAAGGTGTCGAAGGTGATTTAACGTGGATCAAATTGCTGCCCAAAAACCAAGACAGTAGTTTTAAATATATCCTTATAGGCTTGGACAAAGGCGCTTTAAGCGGCATGGAATTAAGCGATAACTTTGGCCAGTTAACACGCATTTATTTCTCTAACGTCATCTTAAATCCAACTATTAAAGCCAGTCTATTCGAATTTCAAGCACCCAAAGGGGCCGATGTATTTTCTGAATAAAGCATACACGTTAAACCCATCAAAACAGGTCCATGTTTGACGATTTAACTAAACCGCTAGCCGATAGGATGCGCCCGCAATCATTGGCCGATTATATCGGTCAGCATCACATATTATCTGCGGGTAAACCCCTGTATGAATCCATCTTATCAGGCAGATTACATTCAATGATTTTTTGGGGGCCGCCAGGCACCGGAAAAACCACGTTAGCGCGTCTTATCGCACAACATTCTGATGCCGAATTTATTCCCATTTCCGCTGTATTGTCCGGTGTAAAAGAAATTAGAGCCGCCGTCAGCGCAGCACAAAAAATCCAACAAGCCCAACACAAACGAACGGTGTTATTTGTTGATGAGGTGCATCGCTTTAATAAATCACAGCAAGATGCCTTTCTGCCCCATGTAGAAGATGGTACGATCTATTTTGTCGGAGCTACCACTGAGAACCCTTCTTTTGCACTCAATAACGCTTTACTCTCTAGGGCGCGTGTCTATGTGCTTAATGCGCTCAATAGCGATGATTTAAAGATCGTCATTGAACAAACGCTTCAGGACAATGTTAAAGGCCTTGGCAACATGGGCATCACCATGACAGACACTATTAAGCAACAATTTGCGGATAGTGCCGATGGTGATGCTAGAAAGCTCCTTAATTTATTAGAAATTGCAGCAGAACTGGTTACCTCTAAAGGCGACACAGAAATAACAGAAGCGTATGCAAAAGAAGTCTTATCGGGTGGCGTTAGACGCTTTGATAATCAAGGTGAAGAGTTTTACAATCAAATCTCCGCCTTACACAAATCGGTAAGAGGCAGCGCCCCTGATGCAGCTTTATATTGGTTATGCCGAATGATGGATGGGGGTTGTGATTTAGCCTATTTAGCCAGACGTATCGTGAGAATGGCCTCTGAAGATATTGGCAATGCCGACCCAAGAGCGTTACAAATTGCCATTAATGCCTGGGAAGCCCAAGAAAGATTAGGTAGCCCAGAAGGTGAGTTAAGCTTAGCCCAAGCCATTTTGTATTTAGCAAGTGCCCCCAAAAGTAACGCCGTTTATAAAGCGTATAACGCCGCAAAAATGGATGCCCAACAGAGTGGTAGCTTACCTGTACCCGTCCATTTAAGAAATGCGCCCACTAAACTGATGCAGTCTTTAGATTATGGTAAGGCCTATCGTTATCCTCATGACGAGCCTGAAGCTTACGCTGCGGGCGAGAATTACTTTCCCGATAAATTCCCCGCAACCACTTATTATCAACCTGTTGATCGTGGCTTGGAAATAAAAATCAAAGAGAAACTAAAACATCTCCAAGAACTCGATCAACAGTAAAAACCTAATAATCTTTAATAGGCGCCGGCGCCAAAACTGTTCTAGAACCATTCGTTTCAGCAGGACTAACAACACCCGCCGCCTCCATCGCTTCAATCATAGTCGCGGCACGGTTGTACCCTACTTTAAATTTTCGTTGCACACTGGAGATTGAAGCTTTACGGGACTCCGTAACAAACATAACGGCTTCGTCATATAAAGCGTCATTCTCGGGGTTACTCTCTCCCCCCCCCGAAAAGCTAAAACCTGCATCGCTACCTTCACCAAAATCTCGCGTTATTTCATCTAAATAATCCGTCGGTGCTGTTTGTTTTAAGAAGGCAACCACTCGGTGAACTTCATGATCATCTACGAAAGCGCCATGAACACGCGTGGGAATACTGGTACCCGAAGGTAAAAACAACATATCCCCTAAACCTAACAAGGCTTCTGCCCCGCCTTGATCCAGAATAGTACGCGAATCAATTCTAGAGGAAACCTGAAAGGAAATGCGTGTTGGGATATTAGCCTTAATTAAACCGGTTAAAACATCCACTGAAGGGCGTTGCGTAGCTAAAATCAAATGAATGCCCGCCGCCCTTGCCTTTTGAGCCAAACGAGCAATTAACTCTTCCACCTTTTTACCCACGATCATCATCATATCGGCTAATTCGTCGATAACGATAACAATGCTCGGTAACTTAGTTAATGCTGGAATATTGTCCCATTCTTCGAAAGGATTAAGAATCTGATAAATAGGATCTCTGATAGTTTCTCCACGCTCAGTGGCTTCATCAATCTTTTGATTAAAACCTGCTAAATTTCGGACGCCCATTTTAGACATTAACTTATAGCGTCTTTCCATTTCAGCCACGGCCCAACGTAAAGAATTACTAGCCTCTTTTACATCCGTTACTACAGGCGTTAATAAGTGCGGAATACCTTCATAAACGGATAACTCCAACATTTTTGGATCTATCATAATCATTCGCACTTCTTCAGGCGTGGCTTTATATAACAAGCTTAAGATCATGGTATTGATCGCTACCGACTTCCCAGACCCCGTAGTACCCGCCACCAATGCATGTGGCATCTTACCTAAATCAGCCACTAAGGGGTCACCCGAAATATCTTTACCCATGGCTATCGTAAGCAAAGAACTCGCTTTCGTAAACGTAGGTGAATCTAACAGCTCACGTAACGTGACCATTTCCCTTTCTCTATTAGGAATTTCAAGGCCCACCACGGTCTTTCCAGGAATAATCTCTACAATACGAACACTCGTCACCGATAACGCGCGGGCTAAATCTTTTGATAGACCACTAATTCTACTGACTTTAACACCCGGTGCAGGCTGAAGTTCAAATCGAGTAATAACAGGACCTGGATGAAACGCAACGACCTCTACGGCCACATTAAAGTCAGCCAAAATATCTTCAACCAGACGCGACATGACATCCAACTCAGCATTTGAATAACCAATAACGCGCGTGTCTCTCTCATCTAATAATGAAAGCGAGGGTAAAACGTCTTCTCCTGGCTCATAAATTGGCGCATCAAAGGCTTGTACCGAAGCACTTGAGTGTCCCTTTGCAATTTGATTCACTGATATAGTTTTACTGCCTCCACTGACTGGCTTTGAAACCACTTTTTTTCTTTCAGTGATTTTTTTAGGAGCCTCTTCTAAAACCTCTGACTCTTCGTATCGATGCCCTTCGTCTATTTCATCCGAATTGCCAAAAAAGAAATGAAATAGATCCACGGTATATTTACCCGTTAAATCAATCAATCTCAACCAAGAAACCTCAGTCGATAAGGTAATGCCCGACAAAAATAGAACAATTAAGAATAAGGTAGCACCGGAGTTTCCAAACAAAAGCAACACGGCATCACCTGTTTCTTGCCCTAAGATGCCACCTGTCCCACCGGGTAAATCAATCCCTACCCTGAGTAAATATAAATAAAGCAACGCCGCACTAGCAATGACGGTAGCAATTGAGCCTAACCATTGAAATGCTGTAGTAATTTTGTGTTGTTTTTCTCTCGCTAACGCATACAGTTGATAGCCATGCCAAAACACAATAATAGGAAACAAGTAAGCGCATAAGCCAAAGAAACTAAAGCTAAAATCGGCCAGCCATGCACCAGAGATACCACACGCATTGGAAATTTTTTGACCCGTACCACTGTGCGTCCAACCGACATCCTCTTTATTAAAAGTCACGAGTGATACTAAAAAAAACACGCCCACCGCAAAGAAGCCAAGAACAGCGATTTCTCGTAGACCACGATAAGTTTTTTCTTCCATTACTGCCGACATAAATAGGACTCAAAATTGATTACTACGAATTTGTTACACATTATAAAATATCTTTGCAATAGTTTGTAACTCAGTGAATTATGCCCTATTTAGTAATTTAAAAAACTCAGTGCTCTATTAACTTGGCCTATTTCCCAAACATCTGCACTAAAGTGGATATTGCTATTCGGCGATGTTCTTCAGTTCCGGCAATTGGATTCAATTCAACAAAAGGTCTTTCGACAATAGTCAACGCTGATCTGAATAGTAAAGTAGCTTCATCTACTGAAAGATGACGAAAGGTGTTGGTATGGTTTCGTAAGGCCGTTTCTACATAAGGCTGTGCAAC
Organism: Methylococcaceae bacterium; assembly: GCA_947454605.1. GTDB lineage: Bacteria > Pseudomonadota > Gammaproteobacteria > Methylococcales > Methylomonadaceae > Methylobacter_C. The sequence goes on from CANGLL010000055.1 coordinate 5,619, forward strand.
AGCATCGATATAATGGTAAAACTCAGATGACAGTGCATTTTGTCTAGCAACACAATCCTCGTAGTAGCGCATGACCTTAGGGTTTACTTTTTTTATTGATTCAAAAGCAATATCAACCATTATTTCAAAAAAAGCCTGCAAAGGCTGATTAGGATCAAATTCTTTAAAGTTTTTTGCTAAATTTTCAATATGCTGGGCTTGGCCTTGTTTAATAACCCATAAAAAAGCATTCTCAATGATGCCAAGACGTTTAGTCATAGTACCTAAAGCATAACCGGATTTTTCTGCGAGTGCTCTGCTAGTAAATTTCTTAGGATCTGCTTCGTCAACTAGTATAAGTGCAGCCTGCAAAATATCTTCTAATGATTTTGCTGATCGTCCTTGTTTTGCTTCTGGAAATTCGATATTTATATTTTTAGGCATAACTTAGCGGCTAGATTTATTAAAAAAGTGTACGCCCGAAAGTCTGTTAATCAGTTGTCTAATAAAAGCCAATAATATCATGTTTCATAGCGTGTTTATCTAGCTCAAAAACGTGTACATATACCTAGTATATTACTCTGTTTATTCGATTATAGTAATGCCATAAAACTGCCTATAGTTAGTTTTATAAACCTTATTACCCAACGCTCTAATAGTATTATTAATCATAATTAAAGAGAGGTATATATGATCGTTAACACAAATTGGCTAAGACCCTTTTTAATGGGGCTCACTACCGCATTAAGCTTAAATCTAATACTCTTATCCGGATCTGCTTTGGCCGAAGAGAATGAAAGCCTTAAAATTTTTAAGTCTGCCCCCACAGGTACCGTGATTAATCAGTTTAAAAAAAACAGTATGAATCTTTGCATCGATGCATTAACTCAAGCCTACCCAAATGGCATCAGTATATCGAATCTTAATCAGCCATGGATGGATGGCGACAATGTAAAAATAAAAAAAATACCCTTTGTTAAAGGGCATGTATCGAATGGTGAGTCGATTTTCAAAACGACCCTAACTGAACACACTCGGCATTTCAGAGGAAATGGCATACCTACCCATAAAACAGGTATATTTCCTGTTTTACCCGGAACAGATGCTTATAAGATCTATCATGGAGCATTAGGGGACAATCCTGAACATCCTACTGCAGATTTAATACCCATAGAACCCTATGATTTAGATATCACAGTTAACAGAAACCCCATTTATTCAGAAATACCCTATTGTATGGAATCTCTTGTTGTGGGTGTCGCAACACAAACTCATGCAGTTTGGCATGCAAATATTGCTAACACGGATGGCGCCGATAACCATTGGGTAGATCCCATTGCAGCCCTTCCCATGGACGAGTGCTGGGGACATCCTTATAACAAGGAATATCATTATCATGGTTATTCTTGGAAATGTTTTCCAAATCAAGGGAAAAAAGATGAGCACTCACCTTTGATGGGCTTCGCTATGGATGGTTTTGGTATATTTGGACCCAGAGGCGAACACGGTGTTATGGTTAAAAACGATGATCTTGATGAATGTCATGGTCATTTTGGCGTTATTGAGTGGGATGGTGAATTAGTGGAAATGTATCATTATCATCTCAATAATGAATTCCCTTACGGACCGGGTTGCTTTAGAGGCGAGCAAACCTATTATGATGCCATTTCAAATGCACATACCCATGTGCCCATGCGTCGTTTGGTACAAGGTCCGAATGAAAAACCTTTAGCTCATTAATGGAGAGTTGATAAAAGTATTTTTTGATTTTGTTAATTTCAATACACGTGCCAGTTTTTTAATGCTGGCACTTATATTTTAGGATAAATTTACTGAAACCATCCTTAATGAAAATATTTTAAACACAGAGCTTGAGATGTCTTATTTAATAATTATGAGATTAAACCAAATGATTAAGGTGTTTAATCAAATAACCTAGGTGCAAAATAAATCGTTTCTGATATTTAATAGTCCATTAATAGAGTTCATTAGGTCGTTTGAGGCATTAAAAACTGTCTTTAAAATATAAAATAAGGAGTTCTAAATATTCAAAAAACGATTTATCACATTAAATCAAACCATTAAGATATTAAAAAGACCGATCCTAATATCTAAGCCCCTGTTTTTAAAACTTAAGAACTTTATTTAATATTACAAGTTGTCGATCAGATATCTCAAACTGTTTTGGGGTGTCTCAACTATGTTATTAGCTTTGATAATTTACATCATTATTCTTAGATTAAGGCAGGATTGCCACTACTAGACAATAGCCTCTTAATCAAACAATAGATATAAATATATGATTTATTGAATAGACCTAAATACTTCTTCTAGTTATTAAGTGACTATAAGCGCTTAAAATGAGATTTACTTAACCAACATTTACCCACATAATAAAACGATCTAATTACCCTTTGACTTTACCCTAGAGCCTTATAATGACTACACCTAAACATTGCCGACTTTTAATTCTTGGTTCTGGCCCTGCTGGCTATACCGCCGCTATTTATGCTGCTAGAGCAAATTTAAATCCCGTTATTATTACGGGCATTCAACAAGGTGGACAATTAACCACGACGACAGAAGTGGATAACTGGCCCGGTGATGTAGAAGGTTTACAAGGCCCCGATTTAATGGACAGAATGCGCAGACACGCAGAGCGCTTCGATACAGAAATCATTTTTGACCATATTCATACGACCGACTTATCAGTTAGACCTTTTAAATTAACCGGTGATTCTGGCACCTATACGTGTGACGCATTGATTATTGCAACGGGCGCCTCTGCGCGTTACTTAGGTTTAGATTCTGAAGAAGCATTTAAAGGTCGTGGCGTTTCAGCTTGTGCGACCTGTGACGGTTTCTTTTACAGAAACAAACCGGTTGCCGTGATTGGGGGCGGTAATACGGCGGTTGAAGAAGCGCTGTATTTAGCGAACATTGCCTCAAAAGTGACTGTTGTACATCGTCGTGATAAATTCCGCTCTGAAAAGATTCTGTCTGATAAATTACTAGAGAAAGCACAAAACGGTAATGTTGAAATCGAATGGAATGCTTCTCTTGATGAGGTGTTGGGCGATGATATGGGGGTTAACGGCTTACGCATCAGAAATGCGCTTGATAACACAACTAAAGATATTGATGTTCATGGTGTCTTTATCGCTATCGGCCATACCCCTAACACCGGTATTTTTGAAGGCCAATTAGAGATGGATCATGGTTATATTAAAGTACACAGCGGCATCACGGGTAATGCCACAGCCACCAGTGTTGAAGGTGTTTTTGCCGCGGGTGATGTAATGGACTCTATCTATAAACAAGCCATCACCTCCGCTGGATCAGGCTGTATGGCGGCATTAGATGCTGAAAAATTCCTAGACGAACTAGTATAATCACCCTCAAGGTTCAGGTTAATCTTAAAAGCCTGAACCTTACCTTATCCTCTTATGCAATTAACACTTCTAGACCCTGACAACCCCAAAGAAGACTTTCCCGCCATAAAAAAAGCCTTAAAAGAGCCTAATGGTCTACTGGCGGTGGGCGGCTGTCTTTCTGCAACGCGCTTATTAAATGCTTATCGGCAAGGCATATTCCCTTGGTATAACGATGACGAGCCTATACTCTGGTGGTCACCCAACCCTCGTTTAGTGTTATTCCCTGAGCAATTGATTATTTCTCAAAGCTTACGGAAAACCCTAAGAAAACAAAAACTCACCGTTACTATTGATAAAGCGTTTGCTCAGGTTATTACGGCTTGCGCTCAACCTCGTGCTGAGGAGTCAGGTACTTGGATAAGCAGTGATATTGAAAATGCTTACACTCAGCTACATAGACTGGGTTGTGCCCATTCAGCAGAGGCGTGGTTAGAAGGTGAACTAGTAGGGGGGTTATACGGTGTGGCTATTGGCCAAGTCTTTTTTGGTGAGTCTATGTTTCATACAGTAACAGATGCTTCCAAAGTGGCATTCGCGACACTGGTGGAAAAATTAAAATATTGGAATTACCAACTGATTGACTGCCAAGTACACAGCGCCCATTTGGCCAGCTTAGGTGCTGTCAATTTAAGTCGAGATGATTTTAAAACACAACTTGATCAACTCTGCGAACAACCCGCATCTCAACTTGCATGGCTGAGTTAATGATAGAAATCCCGCTATTTTTAAGCCAAGACTATCCGTGTAGTTATCTCGAAGGCTATCAATCAAGATCTGCATTTGTGCATCCCAGCTTCCAAATGACGAACCCAATCTATGCACAATTAATTAGCCAAGGTTTTCGTCGTAGTGGAGACGAAGTTTACACGCCCCATTGTCACACCTGCTCTGCATGCATTCCCGTCAGAATCCCTGTTTCGGAATTTAAACCTAATCGTAACCAAAAACGTTGTTTAAAGAAAAATATTAATACTCAAGCTAAAATAAAACCGGCCCTCTTTGAGCAAGCCCATTATGAGATGTATATGCGTTATCAGAACTCTCGTCATCAGGAGGGAACTATGGCCAACACGAGTCCCGAAGACTATATCTCCTTTTTAAGTAGCGCTTGGTGTGACACCGTATTTGTCGAGTTTTCTATTGATGGTGAGTTAGCGGGCATAGCGGTTGTAGATCAATTTGATGATGCCTGTTCTGCTGTCTATACTTTTTTTGAACCTAAATTTGCTGATTACAGTCCTGGAGTTTATGCTGTGCTTTGGCAAATAGAACATTGTTTATCAACAAATAAAACGTTCTTATACCTAGGTCTTTGGATAGAAGCTTGTAAGAAAATGAACTATAAAACAAATTATCAGCCCATTGAACTTTTGATCGAATCAGAATGGCAAACAATGCGTCATTAACTAACATTTAAGCGGACTGTCCTATTGAAAAAAAACAGCTTATGTTATAATGCAGAGTTTTTATTATTGAGACAATTTACAGATGGCAAAAGAAGATCAAATTGAAATGGAAGGCAAAGTCATAGACACGCTTCCTAATACTATGTTCCGCGTTGAACTTGAGAATGGACACGTTGTGACTGCTCACATTTCTGGCAAAATGCGTAAACATTACATTCGTATTCTTACGGGTGACAGCGTTAAAGTTGAAATGACACCTTATGATTTAACTAAAGGTCGCATCACTTTCCGTATGCGCTAATACCCCTTTTTAAAGGACATTAGCGCTTACGCATACCGCTTATTTTAAGAGTTAACCTCGGACACTTCTAAAGCGTTACTCTCAATCACAAAAGCAATATCATCATTTTCCACATATATTTTGACATGACCACCCTGCGCGAGTTTGCCAAACAGCAAATCATTCGCTAGAGGTTTCTTGATTTTTTCTTGAATCAATCGCGCCATAGGTCTAGCACCCATTTTTGGATCACATCCATGCTCAGCTAACCAAAGCCTTGCGCTTTGATCCAAGGTAAGCGTCACGTGCTTATCCACTAATAAGGCTTCTAATTCAAAAATAAACTTATCAACCACATGCCCTACGATAGAAATATCTAAGGGTTTAAATTGGATAATGGCGTCTAAACGGTTACGGAACTCAGGAGAGAAGCCCCTTTCCAAAGTTTTCATACTATCACTTGCGTGGTCTTGCTGAGTAAAGCCAATCGATGCACGACTACCCTCTTCAGCGCCCGCATTAGTTGTCATGACTAAAATAATATTCCTAAAATCGACTTTACGACCATTGGTATCCGTTAAGGATCCATGATCCATAACTTGCAATAACAAATTAAACACATCAGGATGTGCTTTTTCTAATTCGTCTAACAATAATACGGCATGCGGATGCTTAGAAACTTGCTCTGTTAATAAACCACCTTGATCAAAACCCACATAACCAGGAGGCGCACCAATTAATCTTGAAACGGTGTGACGCTCCATATATTCAGACATATCAAAACGAATCAACTCGACGCCTAATACCTTTGCCAATTGACGGGTTACTTCAGTCTTGCCCACCCCAGTTGGGCCCGCAAAAACAAATGAACCTATAGTTTTTTGCGCATCACGTAACCCTGCTCTTGATAACTTGATAGCAGATGCTAAGGCAGAAATAGCCTCATCTTGACCAAACACCAACATTTTAAGATTTTTCTCTAGATTAGCTAATTTATCAATATCATTTGATGACACTGATTTAGCAGGCACTCTGGCGATTTTAGACACTATTTCTTCAATATCTATAACATCAATGACTTGCTTACGTTCAACTTCTGAAGTCATACGTTGTTTTGCACCGGCTTCATCAATCACATCAATCGCTTTGTCAGGCAAATGTCTATCCGTAATGTATCTATCAGATAACTCGGCAGCCACTCGTAAGGCTTCACTTGAATAACTCACATTGTGATGCTCTTCA
>CANGLL010000056.1 GCA_947454605.1 Methylococcaceae bacterium
CCTAAAGAAGAGGCTGCTTCTGAAATTATTCATGCAACGATGATTGATACGGCAAGTCTTCAGGAAGAAGCGGCGGCCATTAAGGAAGCAGAGGCTGTTAAGGAAAAAGCGGCGCCAGAAGCAAAAGAAATAGAGCAGGAAAAAGCGGATGCTGAGGCCGCTAAAGAAGCGGCAGCGAAAGCGGCGCAAGAAGCTAAAGAACAAGCGGCTGCAGAAGCAAAGGCAGAAGCCGCAAAACAAGCGAAAGCCGAAGCGGCAAAAGAAGCGGCGCAAGAGGCTAAAGAACAAGCGGCTGCAGAAGCAAAAGCAGAGGCTGCAAAACAAGCGAAAGCGGAGGCGGCTAAAGAAGCGGCAGCGAAAGTGGCGCAAGAAGCTAAAGAACAAGCGGCTGCAGAAGCAAAGGCAGAGGCTGCAAAACAAGCGAAAGCGGAGGCGGCTAAAGAAGCGGCAGCGAAAGCGGCGCAAGAAGCTAAAGAACAAGCGGCTGCTGAAGCTAAGGCAGAAGCCGTAAAGCAAGCTAAAGCTGAGGCTGCCAAAGAGGCGAAAGAACAGGCGGCTAAAGAAGCCAAAGAGCAAGCCGCTGCTGAAGCTAAGGCAGAAGCAGTAAAGCAAGCTAAAGCGGAGGCTGCCAAAGAGGCGAAAGAACAGGCGGCTAAAGAAGCCAAAGAACAAGCCGCAGCTGAAGCTAAAGCGGGGGCGGCAAAACAAGCCAAGGCAGAGGCTGCAAAAGCAGCGCAAGAGGCTAAGGAACAAACGGCAGCAGAAGCCAAGGCCGAGGCTGCAAAACAAGCTAAAGCAGAAGCGGTAAAGGCTGCTCAGGCTGCCAAAGAACAGGCTGCTGCAGAAGCTAAAGCTGAAGCAGCAAAGCAAGCCAAAGCGGAAGCGGCCGCCAAGGCTAAGGCCGATGCAGACGCGGCCGCGGCAAAGGCAAAGGCTGATGCCGCGGCAAAAGCTAAAGCGGAGGCTGCTGCAAAAGTAAAAGCTGATGCAGAGGCGGCGGCCGCGGCTAAAGTTAAGGCTGAAGCGGCTGCAGCTGCACAAGCTAAGGCGGCTGCAGATGCCGCTGCAGCAGCACAAGCTAAAGCCGCTGCGCAAGCGGGTGAGGCAGAGCAGGCTAAGCAAGCGATTATGAAGAAGGTTGATCGAAGCTGGATTCGTCCGGTCGATGCAACTGAAGGCTTAAAATGTACTATTAGGGTGCGTTTAATGTCAGATGGTACTGTAATAGATGCTGAAGTCATCACAAGTAGTGGTGATGAGATATTTGATAGATCGGCCGAAAACGCGGTTCATAAAGCGTCTCCTTTACCCGTTCCTGCAGATAAAGAATTATTCGCAAGAGAATTTAGATCGTTTACATTCACATTCCATCCTAAATAATCTTTAGGCATTATTAGGTGTGTGTTAAATTAAAGTGATTAAAGCATTAATTGATGCTCATTAATTTGGACATAAAATAAACCAAGAACATGATAGAGGTGAGAGTGAATTTATTTAGATGGATGTTATTGACAGCTTTATTGGGTTTTAACATTGAAGCTAGCTTTGCAGAATTAAATATTGAAATTACTAAGGGTGTTGAAAGTGCTACCCCTCTCGCAATCGTGCCATTTGGCTCTGATAGCTCCCCCGTTAATGTTAGCGGCGTTGTTAATGCTGACTTAGAGCGTAGTGGGTATTTTAAAATGATGGACGAACAGTCCATGGTTAATCAACCCAGCGCCGCGTCTGCCATCAACTTTAAAGAATGGCAGGGTTTAGGCCAAAATTATATGGTGATTGGTCAAGTGGTGAGTGCCGGCCCTGGTCAATACAATGTACAGTTCCAATTATTCGATGTGTATAAGAGTAGCCAAATTTTAGGTTACAAGATGGCTTCATCGGGTGCAGATCTAAGAAAGACAGCGCATTACATTAGTGATCTTATTTTCGAGAAATTAACCGGTAAAAAAGGTGTTTTTGGAGGTCGTATTGCTTACGTGACGACTAACGCTCAACGTGTTCATCAAGTACAAGTGGCAGATGCAGACGGCTACAATCCACAAACGGTTGCCGCCTCTATTGAGCCTTTAATGTCTCCTGCTTGGTCTCCAGACGGAAAAAAAATAGCCTATGTTTCTTTCGAAAGAAAAACAGCGGCGATTTATATTCAAACCTTATCATCTGGCGAAAGAGTTAAAGTGGCTGAGTTTCCAGGGATTAACGGTGCCCCCGCATGGTCCCCCGATGGTTCTCGTTTAGCTTTAACTTTATCGAAAGATGGCAGCCCTGATATTTATGTCTTAGATTTATCATCACGTGCTCTTACTAAATTAAGTAAAAGTATGGCTATTGATACAGAGCCAAATTGGTCTCCTGATGGTAGTAGCGTTGTTTTCACTTCAAATAGAGGTGGAAATCCACAAATTTATATTGTTTCTAGTCATGGTGGCCAAGAGAAAAGACTTACTTTCTCAGGTAACTACAATGCGAGTGCTAGCTTTTCTTCAGATGGTAGAAATCTAGTGATGGTTCAGGGCAACGGTAACAACTATCGTATTGCTGTGATGGATATGGCAAGTCATTCCGTGAATGTATTAACCTCTGGCCCTTCGGATGAGTCGCCTAGTTTTGCTCCTAATGGTGCTATGATTTTGTATGCGGCTAAAAAAGGTCGAGTAGGATTCTTATCGGCTGTGTCATTAGATGGTAAAATGACACAGAACTTAGTTTTAAACAATGGTGAGGTTCGTGAACCTTCTTGGGCACCTTAGTCTTTTTAGCTAAGACGCGCGTAATTTAAAGTTTGCACTTAAATATTAGGAAATAAAAATGAAATTAAATAAAACATTATTGGCTTTTGCTATCTGTGCGGTTTTTTTAACTGCGTGTACTGATGATGAAAAAGACGCGAGCTTAACTGATGGTAGCCAAAACGCATCAAGCGGTATTAATGATGCTTCTACCAATGGTTTAGGTAATGGATCGGGCATCAACGGTGCTGGTTTTTCGGGTGGTGACTACGCAAGTACATTAGGCCCCGAATTTAACGATCCTAATAACCCATTATCAAAACGTACTGTTTATTTTATGTTAGATAGCAGTGAAGTGATGCCAGATTTTATTCCTGTTATTAATGCGCATGCGCAATATTTGGTAGCTAACCCAAATCAAAGAATTACACTTGAAGGTAATACTGATGAGCGCGGTGCACCTGAATACAACATTGCTCTAGGTGAACAGCGTGCGAAATCAGTAGCTAGCATGATGAAGGTGCAAGGTGTATCAGATAGTCAATTAAACGTAGTTAGTTATGGTGAAGAAAAGCCAGCTGTTATGGGTAATGATGAATCTGCATGGGAAAAAAATCGTCGTACAGAAATTGTTTATTTGCCTAAATAATTTAGTCAATGAAAAAAACAAGTCTTATTTTGATTTTGGCTGCTTGTGCTAATGCGCAGGCAGCAGACTTACCTGTTGTTATCGATAATTCATCTTATCCAGCGTCAACAGACGTTCCTATTAATTCAGTAGCATCTAGTTCAACAAGTGCTGTGTATGAATTGATGCAGCGCATAGAGCAAATGCAATCGGATGTTCAGCAATTGACTGGAAAGGTTGATGAACAAGCTTTTTTAATTGAAGAACTAAAGAAGCGACAGTCTAAGTTGTATTCAGATTTTGATGAGCGATTGCAAAGTATTGAGAATAAGGGGGCTTCATCAGCTCAAGCGACTCCAAGTGCTGCGCCTGAAGCCGCTACAGCAGGTCAGGAGCAATCTGCTGCTCCTGTGACACCTTCGACAGAAGTTGCGCCGGCAGCTAAATCGACCCCTGCAAATGAAGCACCGGTTGAAAGCGCACCCATAACACCAAAAGTGTCAGCTACTCCTACGGAAGTTTCAGCTCCGGAGAAGCAAGACTACTCAACAGCTTACAATGAGCTTAGAACAGGACATACTCTGCAATCAATTGAGCAATTTAAAGCTTTTTTGAGCAAGTATCCTAATAGTTTATATGCTAATAATGCCCAATATTGGCTTGCAGAAGCCTATCGAGTTCAGCACAACAATGATGCAGCATTCCAGGCATTTGTTGATGTGGTTGAGAAATATCCTAATGGTGCAAAAGTTCCCGATGCGTTATTAAGATTGGGTATGATGGAAATGGAAAAGAATAATACGGTGAAGGCGAGAGAATATTTTACTCGCATAGCCTCTCAGTTCCCCAAATCACAAGTAGCACCCATTGCTGAAAAGAAAATGCTTAAATTGGATGAAGTTAAAAATTGATAGCGAGCTCACTTAGAATCACTGAGATTTTTTATTCGCTACAAGGTGAATCAAACACTGTAGGCATTCCTACCGTATTTATTAGATTAACCGGTTGTCCTTTAAGATGTACCTACTGTGATACGGCTTATGCCTTTACGGGGGGTGAGAAAATCACCATTGCCGATATTGTTAAGCAGACAGCAGCATACGGTACAAAATATGTGACAGTCACTGGTGGTGAGCCTTTGGCTCAAGTGGCGTGTGTCGATCTGATTAAAGAGCTACTGGATACTGGTTTTGTTGTTTCGTTAGAAACGAGTGGGGCGCTGGATGTTTCTAAGGTTGATAAAAGAACAGTTAAGGTTCTAGACTTTAAAACACCAAGCTCTGGAGAGCAGAGTAAAAATCTTTATCAAAATATTAATTTTATAACCGCTCAAGATCAAATTAAATTCGTTATTGGTAACGATGAAGATTACGAATGGTCAAAGGCGCTTGTTGAAGAATATAAGTTAAATGAGCGTTGTGAAATTCTATTTTCACCGGTAATGGGTATACAAAATCCAACTGAGCTTGCTGAAAAAATTCTGAGGGATAAGTTGCAAGTTCGATTTCAAATTCAATTACATAAATTACTTTGGGATAACGCTCAAGGTAAATAAGTCACATGCAAAAAAAAGCGATTATTCTTTTATCGGGTGGGCTCGATTCAATTACTGTACTAGCACTTGCGAAACAGCAAGGTTATGAATGTTATGCATTAAGTTTTGATTATGGGCAAAGACATAATGCAGAGTTAATCGCAGCCAGTAAAATAACGACGCACTATCAGGTTAAAGATCATAAAATAATTAAACTGGGTCTAGGCGCCATTGGTGGATCTGCGTTAACAGATGAGCATATTGCTGTACCTAATACACCGCAAACGGGTATTCCTGTTACCTATGTACCCGCTAGAAATACTATCTTCTTATCTTTTGCACTCGGTTGGGCAGAAGTGGTTGAGGCGCATGATATTTTTATTGGCGTTAATGCAGTGGATTATTCGGGGTATCCTGATTGTAGGCCTGAATTTATTGCCGCTTTTCAAAAGTTAGCTAATCTTGCGACGAAAGCGGGCGTAGAAGGTGAAGCTGTCAAAATACATACGCCATTAATTGCTTTAAGTAAGGCTGAAATCATTAAGACAGGCTTAGATCTAGGTGTTGATTATCAAATGACAGTTTCATGCTATTCCGCTGATTCTAAAGGTCATGCTTGTGGTGTTTGTGATGCTTGTCGCCTCAGAAGAGCTGGTTTTGTGGAAGCGGGAGCAATTGATACTACCAGGTATCAAGTGTAATGAAAAAGCAGTTGCAAAATCTGATATTTTCACTATAATAGTCGTTCTTTGTTGGGTCGTTAGCTCAGCCGGTAGAGCACCGCACTTTTAATGCGATGGTCGCGCGTTCGAATCGCGCACGACCCACCACAAAGACTATATAAATCAATAGATTATAATTTATTATTTTTATATTTTTTGAAAATAAGAAAATTTGTCCCAATTTTGTCCCAATTTTGTCCCAATTCTAAATAACAATTCACAATAATCGGCAATAATTGCCGTAATAATAGCTTTATAAAAGTTATATTATTATCCTGTAGATTTGTCTTCGATGATTCACCTAATCCTTTCCCACAGAAATTGTGGATAACCCTATTTGCACACCTCTCAACAATCTCACCAATTACTGTTTCAAAGAATCATTCCTCAGATTGGTTAATAGTTGGCCAACTGAAGATCAAGATGGTGGTCATTAATGAAGAGCATTAATAGGGGGTAAAATATTGCCTAAATCCTAACGCAACTTGTGGCTCGAAAATGTTTTCGATTTTGGATGAAGCGAATTAATACTAATTTAAGTTTGTATTAATTGTTTTGGAAGAAAATATATTAATTAAGTAGTGCGAATTATTGTAATCTATGCGTTAATTCAGCTCAAAAAGCAATAATACTATCCAACAACATATTTAATGATATCGATAAAAAACATATTAGTGACCAATAGGAAGCTGCCAATATTCATAGGGATTTCTCAAATATTACTGGTAGTATGCTTTTTAGTTACCTCTTGTTGTTATGCTTTCTCACCAACTGTTCCAGATTCAATAAAAACTCCAGGTGCTGTTTTATCAACTAATAAGGCAGTAATCTGTGTTTCTGGTTATACAAAAAAGGTACGCAATGTACCTCAAAGTCTTAAAAAAGAGGTCTATCGAGTTTATGGGATTACACATCCAAAACCTAGAGAATACGAAGTTGATCATTTAATAAGTCTTGAATTGGGAGGTTCAAATTCGATTAGAAATCTTTGGCCAGAGTCATACATTACTAGTCCGTTGAACGCACACATTAAGGATAGATTAGAAAATAAACTTCATCAACTGATATGCTCTGGTCAAATTACTGTTGAAAAAGCACAACATGATATTGCAAAGGATTGGGTCGCTGCGTATCAAAAATATATTGGTCCCCTTAATGCACCTTCACGTATGCCATTAAATGTCAACCCGTCTCAAGTTTACGATGTAAAAACTGATATCATTTGTGGCACCAAACAATACTGTTAAGAAATGATATCGTGTGAAGAAGCTAGATTTTATCTAACCCAATGTGGTCTATCTTCACTTGATGTTAATAGTGATGGTGTGCCTTGTAAAAAAATATGCAATAAATAATAAGCATCAGGAGTTAGTTTTTTATATTGATGGGCTCATCTATTTTTTCGATAAGTGGTCTAGTTTTATGAATATTAAAAATATCATCTTAAATTCAAGAGAATGTATATTTCTGGACAATGAAACCTTATTTAGGTATAAGATATGGTTCTATTCAGAATTTAATTAAAGAACAGATAGAGAATACGGTTGAAATTTGATTTAATATTGTTTCTGCTGTTAGTGTGGGTTTTTTTTAACTTAAAAGTAGGTATTTATGATAATCTCAAAAAGTAATCGTTTTTATAGATTGGTTGCAATTTTTATTATTTTTCTTTACGAGATTAGTTATTCAAGCCACGTCACGGCACAATCAGGCGCAAAATCAATGTTTGCCGATGATACATCATCTGTATTGATGAGTAGTGATGAAAAGCAAACTTCCAATGCCAATAAAGGGTCAAAAAACCAACCTAAATCATCGCCCCAAAAAATAAATCCAGAGGAAAATTATGCTGGATTACAATACTGGATTGATCTACAAGATACTAGTGGTCAATTAAGTAGGGTAACTAGTAATCATGTTTTTCGAAGTGGCGATGGTATAAAATTACAAATAAAAAGTAAAACTGCTGGTTATTTATACGTTTTGAATCAAGATGCCACTGGACGAAGTACGCCACTATTCCCTTTAAATGGTCAAAATGCATATATTGAAGCAGGTATGACTCGGACAATACCAGAGCATGGTGCCATTCGTTTTGATAACGTTGCCGGACAAGAAAAGGTCTCGATAGCACTTTCCAAGTTCAATGTAAATACCCCAGCTTCACATTCAATTCAACAAAAACCAGATATGCTAGTCACTTACAATGATTGCTCTGAAAATGCAAGGTCGGGGTCGAAGGGTATGTTTTCTGAGAATGATGGATTAGGAGTCGATATGAATTGTATACGAAGTAACCATAGTGCAGGTTCAAAAGGTATGTTTACAGAGGAAGATGCTAGCTCGGCTCAGCCCGCAAGTTATACCGTATTACAATCAAATGAACTAGATCAAGGTAAAGTACTTTTTATAGATTTTTATTTAAGACACGATTAATTTTAAAGGCACATATAAAATGAAAAATTACATAAGTTTTGCAATATCGGCTTCAATGATAATTTTATTGAACGGTTGTACTGCAATTAAAGATGCCTCCACATCAATTGGCTCAACAGGAACTGGTGTTATTGCTGGGTTGGCAGCTGGAGCAGGAACTGGACTCGCATGCGATAAACTAACAGGCGGGAAAAATACTGGTGCTTGCGTTGCTGCTGGTATGGCGGTGGGTGCTATTGTTGGTAAGATTGCATCTGACTTTGATGAGTCGGTTGAAAAATCTGTCCCAGCAATGGATTGCAAAACAGTTAAAAAACGTATGAATTATCCAAGTACAGCAGTTAGACCTAAGGCACATTTAAAAATAGAACAATTACCATCAAAAGCGTTAAAACAAAATGAGCCTTTAAAATTATTAGTTAAAATGGACCTAGCAACTCCTGGAAATAATGGTAAAGAACAACCTATTGCTTTTAAAGTTGATTTAACATCTGGTGATGAGAAAAACACGGGAAGAGTAATTACCAAAGATTGTGGTGGTGATTACATATTACCTTTATCAGTTTCAACTGACAAAGAAGGTGTCTTTAATACTTCTTTAAAGTTACTTGATGCTAATACAGGCATTGAAATTGAAGGAGGTGCGATCAATTTCTGTTATACAGTTGCTAAAGATGGGGTTAATAAGTGTGGAGTAAAATTAACTTCATTAAATACAAAAAATTTATTTAGCAATAAAATTAAAGAGGAAAAAATTGGTGTGAAGTTAGAGGGATAATAAAGTTCATCTAAAATAAAATATTTAAATTTGATCTGCCCTTACGTTATTTATATTAGAACTTTTTCTATGACAATAAGATTTTGTGATAAAAATTTAATATTTGCAACAATATTAGTATCTGGATTCTTATTGTCAAGTTGTGCAACTATTGGTGCGAATTTAGCTCTCGATTTAGCCAAAGAAGAAGAGGCAAAAGGCTGTGATGCTTCTTATTCTGCAGATAATGCGAAAGTTGCCTTAGAAGACTGTGTGCGAATATCAAGATTGATAAAAAAGTCGGGAGTGCTTGGCGGTTTTGTTGGATATGATAATTCAGGGCATCTGATACTTAAAGGGTCATACAAAAATGAAGATGAAATTGATCTAGCATATATGACGGCATTAACTATTGTCGGAACTAGCTCAATGGAGATATCTCCAGTTACTCCGAGAGATTTGCAAGAAATAAAAATGGTTAAATCGTACATACCAGGTCGAATTTCGAATGGTACCGGTAAAAAATATGCATTATTGATTGGTGTTTCAAAGTTCAAAAATGGAATAAATCCAATAATAACAGCGGTTAAAGACGTTCAATCGATAAAAGAAACCTTAATTGAAAGTGGCGGATTTAAAGATAAAAATATCGTTCTAATTCAGGATGAACAGGCAACAAAAAAGAATATTTTAAATGCATTAGCAACCTTAAAAAACAAAACAACTCCAAATGACTCGGTGGTTTTTTACATAAGTACTCATGGCACACCTCCGAATACTTTTGGAAAAATGGGCATAGTTCCATATGATCTTAAATCGGAACTTAACCACGAAAATATGCAAGCATATGCCGAAAAAATAAACAAAGATGAAAGCGGTGACGATGAGATTCTTTTAATAATAAAAGATCGTGTTGCTGCATTAAAAACAGCTATATCATTTGATGACATACAAGAATTTGTAACAGGTATTAAAACTGATAAATTTGTTGCTATTTTAGATACTTGTTACAGTGGTTCGGCTTTAGGTGCTTTAACTTACCCAATTGGTGGATCTCAATATGCCTATAATGAAAGTAATTATTCCCAAAATTTAAATGCCGAAAACAAGGGTGAGCTAGTTGGTAATGGTAAGATTTGCAATATTACAAACTATAGTAATAAAGCTTTTACAGGTATAACAAGCAAACAAGAGCGTAAATCAAATCAGAAACAATGTATAAGTAAGGGTAGTAAAGGACTAAATGTGGTCGACTCCTCAATGCATGATGTAACATTGCAATCCAACCTAAATAAAACAGTCACTACTGAAAATTATAACTATGAATTATTAGAGAAATTTAAAGTTGCTTTTAGTGATTCTAGTCATCAAAGTCAATTAGGTAAAATAATCATTACAGCAGCTAGCGGTGACGAACAATCTCAATATGATTCAGATAAAGTTCCCACATCCTATTTCACTTATTATCTGACGAAAGGATTGCGATATTCTAGCGGAGAAATATTCCCAGCTTTTGATTATGCAAAGATTAGAACTAGAAAAGTTGTTAGTGAAAGTCTTGAAAACTGTACCCAAACTCCTGAAATGATTAGTACCCCAGATGCATGTATAAATATCAATTTATCAAAATAAACTTGTTCGAACCACAATAAATTTTACATTATTAGAGGATGATTTATGGCGCAAGAAGATATTAACTCCAATTTAATTAAAAATGGATTAACAGCTGAACAAATTCAAGTAGCAATGGACGGTTATGATTATGAGCCATCAGATCCTGTGAAAAGAAGCTTTTTATCTAGACGAAAAAAAACAAGAGATTGGGGAACAATTAAATATCCAGGATTATTTGACCTTTATCAATCTAACGATTCAGGATGGTTTTGGTTTACTGTTGGAATGGAGATTGTGAGCTTAGGTATAGCAGCATTTTTATTAGAAGAAAAAGTTTCAACAATTGTACTTCTAATTAGTGCATTATCAGTTTTTTTCTTAGACTTTACATTTGCCTACTTCCATCACAAATATAAAGAAAACGAATCATTGATTGCTAATCAGATGCTACTGTTTTTACCAGAAATGCGTGGTGGTACAGCTGGTGGTACATATAACAAACACTATATGTATTTAGATCAGAAGATCAAGGACGATATAAATCGGAAATATATGAGGTATGTTTTTGGTTTTTTAATATGGATGTTGTCTTTTCTTAAAGGGGGGATATTTTTTGTGGCCGTTTTTTCATCTTATTGGTTTCAAACGGCCGTTATTGATAGTAAAGCACCTTATTTATTAATTATTGTAATATTGTCTAGTTATATTTGGATAGCATTCAATCATTTAAATTATTCTGGATATTATTTAGCAGCATTCTTCAGTGATAGAAAATATAAATCGGAGTTGGCAAGTCACAAAAAAGATTCATATAAAATTGTTGATCAAAATTACGCTAAAGAAGAGTCTGCTGGAAAACGTATCAAAGAAGAAATCGTAAACTTAAGTGAATTCCTTAATGTTATTTTGCGTGAAAAAGATAATCCATATATCAAATATTTTACTTATAAATCACATGATGATTTTGCATCTGACATAAAAGAAGGAATTGTTGAGATTCGAGTGGCTGCGGGACATTCCATTAAAAAGTCTGATAATAAAGAAGGTTATTACGTATTTTCTAGAAAAGGATTTTTAACTGATCAGCAGGTAAATGAGATGGTTAAAGTTCAAAAAAGTAAATTAGCTGAATTAGCCGTTGCTGTGTATTTTCATTACTTACAAATGGAGTCAGCATCTCTTAATGCTGTTGAAGTATGATTAAATTTATAATGAGATTTTCACTAACAATCAAACTTTTGATTATATTTATATTCTCTTTATTTTCTAC
>CANGLL010000057.1 GCA_947454605.1 Methylococcaceae bacterium
AAAAAGAAAGTACCACAGGACGTTGTGTAGACATAAATTATCCAAAATAATTATTATCTATAATCTATATGGTGCCCCGAAGACGATTCGAACGTCCGACCTGCCCCTTAGGAGGGGGCCACTCTATCCAACTGAGCTACCGGGGCTTATAGACAGTAATTTTAACATAAACCTAAAATCTAAGAATTAGCTTTTAGGATGATCAAACTATAATCTTGAAGCGTATTTTCTATTCTAGCTCTAAACCATCAACACGCTGGAAACCTCTAGGTAACGGCATACCTCTTTTAGCTCGACCACTCGTATAATGTGCAATATCCGCCGTCTTTAAACTTAAGAATCGCTTACCAGAGATGACTTTTAAATGACTGTTTTCTGGGACGGGTAATACCGCAACGACAGAGTCTGTGCCTGAGCTTAAGTCGGCCGAGGGTATTTGTATTAATTTATTACCTTTACCACGTGCTAACTCGGGCAAATCGGCTACTGGGAATATCAATAATCGCCCCTGTAAAGTAACCACGGCTAATAAATCTGTTTCACTTTGCACCCATTCTGGTTTTATTACCTGGGCACCCTCGGGCAACGTGATTAGCAGTTTTCCGGCTTTATTTTTACTGGCTAATTCTTTAAGTTGGACTCTAAAGCCATAACCATAATGACTTGCTAATACATACCAGTCATCCAGGTTACCGGTTATTAAATGACTAAATAAGGCCCCGGCTGGCGGATTAAATCGACCTGTGAGTGGCTCGCCTTGCGTTCTAGCTGAAGGCAAGTCATGGCTCGAAGTGCTGTAGGCCCGCCCAGTTGTATCTAATAAATAAACAGGCTGCGTTGAACGACCTTTAACGGCACACAGATAACTATCACCTGATCGATAATTAAGCGTTTCTACATCAATATCATGGCCTTTAGCCGCTCTAATCCAACCTTTTTGAGACAATATAATTGTTAAAGGTTCATTACTAATTAAAGACGTTGTTTCTAAGGCGACGGCTGCCACTCTAGAAACAATCGGTGATCGACGTTCATCACCATATTGCTCAGCATCGCGTTCAATTTCTTTTCTAATCAAACGATTTAATAATAATTTTGAACCTAAGGTTTTTTCTAATGCGGCACGTTCTTTTTCTAAGGCATCTTGTTCGCCACGGATTTTCATTTCCTCTAGCTTAGCAAGATGTCTTAATTTTAATTCTAAAATCGCTTCCGCTTGAATGTCTGTTAAAGCAAAACGCTCCATTAAAACGGGCTTAGGATATTCTTCGTTTCTAATAATCGCTATTACTTCATCTATATTAAGATAGGCAATTAATAAACCATCTAAGATGTGTAATCTGGCTAACACTTTATCCAAGCGATATTGCAAACGTCTGCGCACCGTTTCTGTTCTAAAGGCTAACCATTCAACTAATATTTCTCTAAGCCCTTTAACTTTGGGCTTACCATCCAAACCTATCATGTTTAAGTTAACACGATAGCTTTTCTCTAAATCAGTCGTCGTAAATAAATGCGACATAACAGCATCAACATCGGTGCGTTTAGACTTTGGAATGATTAATAACCGAGTTGGATTTTCATGATCAGACTCGTCCCTTAAGTCTTCGATCATGGGTAATTTCTTCGCCAACATTTGTGCGGCAATTTGTTCTAATAATTTAGCGCCCGAGACTTGATGTGGCAAAGCGGTAATCACTATAACACCATCTTCTTCCTCATAAATAGCGCGCATCTTTATAGAACCACCACCCGTCATATACATTTTTTGTATATCTTCAGCAGAGGTAATAATCTCTGCTTCTGTTGGGTAATCAGGGCCTTTTATATGCGTGAATAACGTTTCAATGGAGCAATCAGGCTCATCTAATAATTGAATGCAAGCGGCCGCAACTTCTCTTAGATTGTGTGGTGGTATATCGGTAGCCATACCTACGGCAATACCCATCGTACCATTCAGTAGAATATTAGGTAATCTGGCGGGTAATAATTCAGGCTCTTTTAAAGTGGCATCAAAGTTATCAGCCCACTCAACAGTGCCCTGCCCTAACTCACTCAATAAGGTATTCGCATAACCTGTTAAGCGAGACTCCGTATAACGCATGGCCGCAAATGATTTTGGATCATCAGGTGAACCCCAGTTACCTTGACCATCAACCAATGGATATCGATAAGAAAAACTTTGCGCCATGAGCACCATAGCTTCATAGCAAGCAGAATCACCATGAGGATGATATTTACCTAAAACATCCCCTACGGTACGAGCAGATTTTTTATATTTTGCTAGAGCCGTCAATCCCAACTCTGACATGGCATAAACGATTCGGCGCTGAACTGGTTTTAATCCATCCGCTATATTGGGCAGGGCTCGATCCAATATGACGTACATGGAATAATCTAGATACGCTTTTTCAGCAAAATCCTTTAAAGGTAATTGTTCGAAATTCTCTTGTAAGCCCACTTAGAACTCTTCCTCTGATAATTCAACATAGAGTGCACGACTTTTTTCTAAACTTTCTTGGCGCATTTTTCTGCGCAATTCAGCCGCCACATAATGTTTTCTTTCTGCTTCCGTTTCTAAAACTAAACGCGGCACTTCAAATGATTTACCATTTTCATCAATAGCTACCATCGTAAAATAGCACGATGTGGTATGTCTTTTTTCGTTAGTTCGTAAGTTTTCAGCGACGACTTTAACGCCCACTTCCATTGAAGATCGCCCCACATGATTAACTCGAGCAAAAAAAGAAACTAACTCACCTACATTAACTTGCTGCTTAAAAAAGACCTGATCTAATGCCGCTGTGACTACATAATTCTTACAGTATTTGGCAGCACAAGCATACGCGACCTGATCAAGTAATTTTAATAATGACCCACCATGAACGTTACCTGAAAAATTAGCCATATCAGGAGTCATGAGCACTGTCATTGTTAATGTTTTTTCTTGTTTAGACATAATTACTGATCAAAGATTTAATAGTATCAATTTGCGAAGATTATTTTAAACATAAAAAAAGGCAGCTTAAGCTGCCTTTTTCAAGTATAGCAATAAATACGTATTAAAGTTTTTCTTTAATACGTGCTGCTTTACCAGTTAAGTCACGTAAATAGTACAATTTAGCACGACGGACATCGCCACGACGTTTAACTGTAATTTCACTAATCAATGGACTATGTGTTTGAAAAACACGTTCAACGCCTGTTCCATGTGAAATCTTTCTTACTGTGAATGCAGAGTTCAAACCACGATTACGTTTTGCGATCACGATTCCTTCAAATGCCTGGATTCTTTCACGCTCACCTTCTTTTACTTTAACTTGAACAACTACAGTGTCACCTGGATTAAATTCAGGAATTTCTTTTAATTGTTCTTTTTCCAATACATCAATAATATTGCTCATCACACACCCTATTCAACTTCATTTTTAAATTGTTGCAACAGATTACTCTGCTCTGCACTTAAATTCTTATTTTCTAATAAATCTGGTCGTCTTTGCCAAGTTCTACCTAAGGCCTGTTTCATACGCCAAATCCCTATTTCAGCATGATTACCACTCAACAACACATCAGGGACACTATTCCCTTCAATCTCTTCTGGTCTTGTGTAATGAGCATAATCTAACAGGCCGTTCATGTGAGAGTCTTGCTGAGCTGACTCTTCATGACCTAGTACACCCGGTAATAAACGCGTTATTGCGTCTATCACTATTAGGGCTGCTAACTCACCGCCACTAATAACATAATCACCAATGGACCATTCATCATCACAATCCATGTTTACAAAACGTTCATCAACTCCCTCATAACGTCCCGCAACTAAAATTAGTTGTGAAACATTACACGCTTCAGACAGTAACGCTTGCGTAATCGGTTTACCTTGAGGACTTAAGTAAACTACTTTAGCGTCCTTATTTCCTGTTTTTTTTGCTTGATTAACTGCATCGTGCAAGGGTTGGTACTTCATGACCATTCCTGGTCCACCACCATAAGGACGATCATCAACTGTTTTATGTTTATCTTGAGTAAAATCTCGAGGATTCCACGTAGATAAACTAACTATTTCTCGTTCAATTGCTCTACCGGTTACTCCGTAACTAGCGGCAGTTGTTATCATTTCTGGAAATAAAGTGATTACATCAAAATGTATGGCTGTCATTAAAAGTCAGGATCCCAATCAACAATCATTAATCCCAAATCCAAATTTATGTCGAGTATTGTTTCATTTTGCAAAAAAGGAATGACCCGATCTCGCTCACTTTTAACAATAACAACGTCATTTGCACCCGTTTCTAATAGACTGTCAACGACACCTAACTCAACACCTAGGTTGGTTTTAACGGTTAAGCCAATTAAGTCTGACCAATAATATTCACCCTTACGGGCTTTAGGTAATTGCTCAGCTTTGATTAAAATCTCCCAGCCCATTAATGCAGCTGCTTGATCTCTATCACTAACACCTTCAAGTTGAGCTACTAAGAACTTTCCTTGAGAGTTACCTTCAATAACTTTTAAAACTTTTGTTTCAGTGCCTTTTTTCAACAACCATGGAGAATATTTTAAGATATTCTCTCTAGATTCAGTGTAGGAAAATATTTTTACCCACCCTTTAATTCCAAAAACGCCAGAAACTTTTCCAACGCTTATATCAGTTGCTTTACTCAAGCCTTATGCTGCTAATTTAGCTGCGTCTTTAATTAATTTTGCTACGCGATCTGATGGTTGAGCACCATTAGATTTCCAATACTCAACACGTTCGCTGTCTAAACGTAATCTTTCTTCGTTACCACGAGCTAAAGGATTAAAAAAACCGATACGTTCAATATAACGGCCATCACGACCACTTCTGCTATCAGTTACTACAACGTGATAAAAAGGGCGATTTTTAGCGCCGCCTCTTGTAAGACGAATGGTTACCATCTATTTTCCTCAAAAAAACATTTAATCAAAAATTTAATCTGACCATTTTACGCGATTTTCAACATATGTGAAGAACAAATTGAAAATAATCAACACTTAACACACTTGGCCATCAAAATTGGCATGAAAATTACCGTCTCATACCCCGTACATTGCTTTTAATTCCGCGCATCATATTTGCCATATTGCCGGCTTTAAATTTCTTCATCATTTTTTGCATCATCAAGAATTGCTTCAAAATGCGATTAACATCCTGTAACTCTTGACCACTACCATCAGCAATTCTTTTCTTACGACTGCCTTTAATTAAATCAGGATACTGTCGCTCTTTCATTGTCATTGAGTTGATGACCGCAATTTGACGCGCTAACATCTTGTCATTCACTTTATCTTTCATTTCTTGCGGAACGCTATTGATACCGGGCAACTTATCCAACATAGAGCCAACACCGCCCATACTTTGCATTTGCTGTAACTGTTCACGGAAATCTTCTAAATCAAAAGCCTTCCCTTTCTGAATTTTACGCGCTAACTTTTCAGCCTTTTCTTTATCAACCTTTTGCTCGATCTCTTCAATAAGACCAAGTACATCACCCATACCCAAAATTCTAGAAGCTAGACGATCTGGATAGAACGGTTCTAAGGCATTAGTTTTTTCACCGACACCTATAAACTTAATAGGCTTGCCTGTGATGTGACGAATAGAAAGTGCCGCACCGCCTCGTGCATCACCATCCGCTTTCGTTAGAATGACACCCGTTAATGGCAATGCGTCATTAAATGCTTTGGCAGTAATGGCAGCATCCTGCCCTGTCATTGAGTCAACAACAAATAAGGTTTCAATAGGGTTAATCGCGGCATGCAGGGCTTTAATCTCGCCCATCATTTCATCATCAACATGCAAACGACCCGCCGTATCGATAATAATAACGTCTAGGAATTTTTTCTTTGCTGCTTCAATTGCATTTTTAGCAATATCAACAGGCTGCTGAGATAAATCACTTTCAAAGAAGTCGAGTTTTAATTCATCAGCCAACATTTGTAGTTGCTTGATAGCCGCTGGTCTATAAACATCAGCGCTGACCACCCCTACTTTTTTCTTTTGTGTTTCTTGTAACCAACGACCCAATTTTGCAACGGTAGTCGTTTTACCAGCCCCTTGCAAACCGGCCATTAAGATGACGGCGGGGGGCTGAGCATTTAGATTGAGACTCTCATTAGCCTCGCCCATCACTTTGACAAGCTCAGACTGCACCAACTTAATCATCGCCTGACCTGGCGACAAGCTAGCTTGAACTTCTTGCCCTAATGCACCTTCTTTAACGCGTTCGATAAAATCGGTGACGACAGATAAAGATACATCGGCCTCAAGTAAGGCCATGCGCACTTCACGCAATGCATCCTTTATATTTTCTTCAGTCAGACGCCCCTGACCCTTTAGTTTTTTAAGCGTACTACTTAATCTATCGGTTAAATTATCAAACATATCGATGTCTTTGTTGTTTAAACTAAGGAAACTATTCGCCAGTACAAATGCGCTAGGACTATTTAATCTTGTATATTAACATATCAATGAAAGGCTTTGCACCCGTTGCAATGACAGAATAAATTAAACCCTGTAGACTGGGTTTATTGAAAATACGCTTATTTTTACTTGCTACACTACTTATATAACGATGAACGTGACTGTAATTGCGCTACTCTCTATTGGCTCCTATTTAATGAGCAGTTTGCTGATTATTCAAAATATGGGTAAAAGCCGTTTCAAACAAACATCTATTTATTTAGGATGGTTAGGCGCTTTATCTCACCTTGTCTTTATAGGTCTTAACTTTCACCAAAACGTTGGATTTAACTTCGGTTTTTTTAGTACGGGATCATTAATCGCAATGATTGTGGCTTTATTATTAGTGATTGCCTCTCTTAATAAGCCTGTTGAAACTTTAGGCGTAGCCATATTTCCAATCGCAGCAAGCATGTTAGCTTTGGAACTTAAATTTCCAGAGAATACACAAACACTTTCACACTACAACTGGGAAATGAGCGCTCATATTTTGACATCTATCATTGCCTTTAGTCTTTTAAATATAGCCGCACTGCAAGCTTTGCTATTAGCGATTCAAGATCAACAATTAAAAAGCCACCCTCCTAAACGCTTCATTCAATCATTGCCTCCATTACAAACTATGGAGTCCTTGCTATTTCAAATATTAACAACAGGAATTGCTTTTCTAACCATATCATTAGCAACTGGTTTTTTGTTTATTGAGGATTTGTTTGCACAACACCTAGTCCATAAAACTGTTTTATCCCTATTGGCATGGATAATTTTTACAGGACTATTGTTAGGGAGAAGATTTTACGGTTGGCGCGGAAAGACCGCCATTAAGTGGACTTTACTGGGTTTTCTATCACTCTTATTAGCCTACTTTGGCAGTAAACTAGTCTTAGAGCTAATATTACACAGAGCAAGTTAAAATCTAAAACATATTAAATAACATTAATTCATTTAAAGATTTTGAAATAGCCTGCCCTAATTGAGTTAAACATTGGCTTTGTACTTTTACCATCAACGCATAATCAACCCTAGAAGCTGGCAAACTGCATTCAAAACGCTTATCAATATTGGCTTTTTCTTTGACTTTAATAGACCATTGCGCAATAAACTGACTTTGCCCCTGCGGATTAATTGTTAAATCCAATATATCAATACTCACTTGATAATTTATGTCCTGTCGTTGAGACCAAGGGTATCTGAGCACATGATCAGTATTCAATTGGGCTGGCAACACTTTATACAGAGCTAGTAAGATATTTTGATCTAAATTCTCTGCCCAACGATGCTCTTCAGATATCGAATATTGATTATCAGAAATAGCGACCATTATTTGCGGACGATTGAGATATTCTGGAATTCTAATCGGACCTAAACCCACTATCACTTCTTTAGAGTTAACAGCCGATTTAGCATTTTGCTTAAGCCCTACATCGGCTGACAATCTATAAAACTCAACCGGCTTAGCATCATGAGCACAGGCCGTCACGATCGCGCATATAAACGCACCTCCCAATAAGTGACTTAATTTATAACTCTGCTTAGACTTAGTACTTATTCGCATCATCTTACTCCTTACCCTTTCCGTAAATAATCGCATCAGGATGACGCTCTAAATAATCAGTCAACTGCTTAGTCGATTGGGCCGCATCCCTTAACGCTTCTAGTGACTGCCATAAAGGCGCATCGGGCGAAGCCAAAGCTTCAACTGAGCCTACGACATGTTTAGACTCATTCAAGACACTAGTTGCAGAACTTAAAGCCTTTTCAGTAGATAACAACACGGGCTTAATATCTTGAGAAAATTGATTCACCATAAAGCGAGTATCTGTCATTGTGCCATTCATATTGGCAACCAAAGGCGATAAATCTCGATTCAAAGTTTCGATTAATACAGCCGTTTCTTTTAAAGTTTTACTCAAAGCCGCACGATCTTTCTTTAAATCCTCTGATGTAGCCATAACCCGTAACTCTTTTAAAGTAATGGCCAAATCATTAACCATCTGTTCTATGGGTAATTGTTTAATATTCGTTAATACTTGTTCTGCAGCATCTTTAATTTGATCAACAGTTGAAGGTACCGAAGGCAATTCGGGAAGATCCTTATAATTAATACCCACCAATTTAATCGGCACATCTCGATAAAAACTGAACTCTACGTATAACAAGCCCGTTAATAAGCTTTGAGTTTGTAATTGTGCTTTTAAGCCAGCATCAATTAATTGTTGGGCATTTTTCTTGCGCTCACCCATATTAGCAACGACATGGAAGGGATGACCAGTAGAATCTAGAATCGTGCCTGGATCAACCTCTATCACTACAGGCTTAGTGATTTTTTTAGCATCATCATTTAACTCTAATGAGATTTCTTTGACAGTACCAATTTGCACTCCCTGCAATTTAACAGGCGCACCCACATTAAGTCCATTTAAAGCTGAATCAAAGTAGATAACGTATTCAAGTTTTGTTTTAAAAAACTTCCCCCCACCAAAAACCAATACCGCAATAATAAGTAGCGCTAGGGCCCCCACTAAAAAGGTCCCAATAGCTAGAGGATTAGCTGGCTTACTCATAATTCACTGTGCTCCTGACTATTTGTTTTATGCAGACCATTCTCTTCCATTTCGCCTCGCGTTAAAAATCGAATCACCTTAGGGTCTATCGATTCAGCTAACAACTGCTTAGGCGAACCTTGAGCAATCATCGTTTTGGTTTCTGAATCCAAAAACACTGAGTTAGTGCCAATTGCAAAAATACTGGCTAACTCATGCGTCACCATCACCACTGTAGAGCCTAAGTTATCCCGCAGACTACGAATCAAATCATCTAAGAGTTTTGCACTAATAGGGTCTAAGCCCGCAGAGGGCTCATCAAAATACAAAATTTCCGGATCCAATGCCATAGCCCTCGCTAATCCTGCTCGCTTTTGCATACCCCCACTTATTTCTGAGGGGTAATAATCTTCAAACCCAGCCAATCCAACCAAAGCTAATTTATAAGATACAATCTGTCGTATACGCATAGCGCCTAACTTGGTATGCTGAGAAATTGGTAAGGCAATATTTTCAGCTAAGGTCATGGAGCTTAATAAAGCACCACTTTGAAACAACACCCCTGTTCGATTTAAAATCCTTTGGCGAACATCAATATCCGCTTCCCATAAACTCTCAGCCCCATAAAAAACTTGTCCCTTAGCAGGGCGTTGTAAACCAATTAAATGCATTAACAACGTGCTCTTACCACAACCACTACCCCCCATGATGATAAAAATATCCCCACGGTTAATGGTAAAATCCAAATCTCTTTGGATAACAAAATCACCATATGCCATAGTCATGTTTTTAATGGCTAAGCAAGGAGGCGTCATAGTTTAAACACCTAGACGATTACAAATCAACGTCATTATTGAATCAGCAATTACAATAAATACAATGCAAGACACTACTGCAGAGGTAGCCGCTTTACCCACAGCCGATGCGCTCCGACCACATTGCATACCCCGCATACATCCAGATAAGGCAATCAATACGCCAAACACAGAGCATTTAGTGAAACCCACTATTAAATCTTTCAGATGTATCGCATCTGCCGTTCGATCAAAATACTCCAATACTGACACATCAAAAAAACCTACTGTCACCAAAGAACCGCCAATGATGCCCATTAAATCAGCATAAAGACAAAGCATCGGCATGACTAAAATCAAGGCCAACATACGCGGTAATACTAAAAACTCCATTGGCTTAAAGCCCATCGTTTTAAGCGCATCAATCTCACTATTCACTTGCATAGTACCTAGCTGCGCCGCAAATGCTGCACCTGTTCTACCGGACATAATAATAGCGGCCATAAAGCCACCCATTTCTCGCGTCATTCCCAAGCCCACCATGTCAGCAATATAAATTTGCGCCCCGAATAAGGCTAACTGAATCGCTCCGACAAAAGCTAGAATTAAACCGATCAAAAAACTAATAAGAGTAATAATGGGGACAGCAGAAGGACCACAGTCTTGGATATTAATCCATAAATCAATCATTCTAAATCGCGCCTTACCCCTTACTAACGCCCCAACACTTAATACAGTTTCACCCACAAAAGTAAGTAGAGAACTTACCTCATGTACCGCACTGATAGCGCCATCACCAATTAGCTCCAACCAAGGTCTTTTTGTGTCATGCCGTTTTGCATCTAAACGCTCGGGCACCGCATAAACCAAACTTAATAACCCTTGTATGCCCTCTGGTAAAGTAGAGAGATCTACCTCAATACCTTCATGAGCGCCTCGATCAATAATTCGAATTAAATCTGTCATCAACAAACTATCCCAACGCCCTAAGGCATCAGTAGAAAATACCAAACGATTGATAGAGGAGTCTTTAAGCATTTGTTTTAATAAAGGCTCTAACAATGGGGTATCCGCATCCAGCACCCAATCACCCGCTAAAGCAAGCGCTAAGGTTGCCTCTTGTTGAACAATCTTTATTTCACAGGCTTGATAGGTTGTAATCATAACTTCAGAGGTATTGAATTAAACGCTAAAAACATATCATACTGCCATGACAAATTCATTAAAGATCATCAGCCCTTTCCCATCTAGATATCACCGTGGCGGCTATACTGTTACCTAAGACATTCGTGGCACTACGCCCCATATCTAACAACTGATCTACCCCCAATAACAGTAATAATCCCGCCTCAGGTAATTTAAACATAGATAAAGTCGCTGCAATCACAATCAGAGACGCCCTAGGCACACCTGCAACTCCTTTACTCGTAAACAATAACACCAGCAGCATAAAAAACTGTTCACTCAAAGGCATATCAATCCCATAGGCTTGAGCGATGAACAGCACTGCAAAAGTCATGTACATCATACTGCCGTCTAAATTAAACGAATAGCCTAAAGGCAGCACTAAACCACACACTTTTTCATCGCAGCCGTAGCGATCTAATTGTTCTAATAACTTGGGGTATGCGCTTTCACTGCTCGCGGTGCCAAACGCTAATAACATGGGTTCACGAATATGTTTTAGTAAGCTTAATATCCTAGAACCTACAAATAAAAAGCCC
>CANGLL010000058.1 GCA_947454605.1 Methylococcaceae bacterium
CACTTTTTTACAGTTGATTGCTCATACTTTGCTAAGAGTCCGTTAATCTTCGTTGCAATTAATGTTCATCATTCGCGGTATTAAAATTTGTTTCATCATAGTTACCAATTCATCCTTAAGCTTTGGTAAAAATGTAATGGTGTA
The DNA here is from genome assembly GCA_947454605.1 of Methylococcaceae bacterium. Classification (GTDB taxonomy): domain Bacteria; phylum Pseudomonadota; class Gammaproteobacteria; order Methylococcales; family Methylomonadaceae; genus Methylobacter_C. Next base: position 145 of record CANGLL010000058.1, read on the forward strand.
AATAATTCGCAAGGATGCAAAAAAATATCGGTTGTTGTAAAAATAGTCAAAATCTTCAACAGGTTTGTCTAAGAAATAATTTTTAGAAAATGCTTCCCATAATTTTATGCCGGTTTCAAGTGGGATTTTGGTTGCCATTTGGCAAATATTAAGTTCAGGAATGCCATAGATCATATAAAGTAATCCAATATCAAAATAATAACTGCCAATTGATAAATCACCCAAATCGATGACTAATGGATCATTATCCTTCATCATGATATTACTAGTATGTATATCAAAATGCACACAGGTATCTGAATCAGGGATCGTATAAAGTTTTTCTAACAGGAAGTCTATTTCATCTTTAGATAGAAAGAAGTCCATCTGGTTTATATAGTCTCTAAAATTATTTTTAATTAAAGGGAATATTTTAGGGTCTCCTTTGGCCGTGTGGATTTGCTTTGCAACACCAACAAGTGTCTTTGCATGGGTATCTAAATTATCAGGATCAGCGTTAATAACTTCACTAAATAATCGTGCGTTAAGAAGTTCATAAATTATGCCAGTTCTGTTTCCACAGCTAACAATGTCATAAGATAAAGCTGTAGGAATGCCTAGTATTAGGGCTTCTCTGGCAAATTTCTTTTCTTTTTCAGCAATATCTGCGGAAATACCTTCGTTATATAATTTAACGATATTTTCTTTATCTATACGGTAGCACTCTCCACAAACGCCTGCAGAAATTAATTCAAAGTTATCAGTTGATATTTCTCTATAGGACTTATGTATCTCGACGAGTTGGTTGATGCCTGTCATTACAAAGATTTCATAAATATTACTATCAACGTTTTTTACTATGATTTTTCCATCGTTAGATTTTAAAGTTCGTAAGGCAATTAATATGACTCTTAGACCGACACTTGATACATAATTACAAGCTTTAAAATCTAATATTAATTCTTTGACGCTATCTAATTTTAAAGCCTGCTCAAATTTAGATGCTGTACTAATATCTAATTTACCTTGTAAAATTAATGTTAGGGATTGGTCTTGTATCAGCGATTCAATTTTCATTTTTTTCCTAAGATATAGGCCCACAATGCACCGCCTGTTACTTTTGCAACAAACTGTCCTAAAGTAATCATTGGCAAAAATTCACCAAAGGCTATAGTAGGAAAGAGTAGACTATCTACTAATGCACTAAAGATATTCGAGCCATTTACCTTAACTAAATAAGGTCGATTCTGTAAAAATTGATACATTAATGTATCGACAATCGCAGCTAAAGAAAATGCGCTAAATGATGCTATTGCAATCAGACCAGCGCTACGGTTTAAGGCATAAGAAATTTCAGATCCAATAGCTATTAAAACTGCCATTTTCCAAATTAAGCCGTTTTTATGCCAAGCTTCATGAAGCTTGTCTCTAGACGTCAAGTCAAGCCCTATAAATAAAAAAGCATTTATTATCGTGGCATTAGCGCCGAAATAAACACCAGATAAATTAGCAAGTACTATTGAGCTAAGATATATAGCTATATACAATGTAAAAATATTAGAATTGGTTATACGAATGCTTTGTATTATAAATTTATCATTAGAATATTAACAAGTTTGACTTTAATATATTAGACCTCACAAATATTTATTTGTAATTATTAATTCAAAATGTTGTTTTTAACGGAGTCTTATAACTATGAAGAGATTATAAAAAAATCTCGGTTTATCAGTGTCGTTTTTCCCATTACGTCAGAAAAAGAGGTGCTTGCTCATATTAGAGCGTTGCAAATAGAACACCCGCACGCTAATCATATCGTATTTGCCTATCGTATAAAAACCCCAGCAGGACTCGTGTATCGGTTTTTTGATGCGGGAGAACCCACTGGTACAGCAGGTAAGCCCATTTTTCAACATATAGAAGGCAAACACATTATTAATGCCTTGGTCGTGGTCATTAGATATTTTGGTGGAGTTAAGTTAGGTGCTGGTGGTTTAACGAGAGCTTACGGACAAATGGCCAGGAAAGTATTGGATCTTTCAGTGCTGCATCCTTATATAGAAATGGCTGAAGTCCACTTTACTTTAGATTATGAGAAGTTTCAGGCCTTTGAATATGCCTTAAAAAAGCTAAAGGGACACATGGTGGAGCAAACATTTGCGGGGCAGATTGCTGTAACAGTCAGTTTGCCAGAAGAGTATAAACTGACCTTAGAAGGTCAGTTTAATTAATGTAAATCATTAAACAGGGCACTTACACATTACATAATCGCTTTTGCTATTTACCCTTCTAACTAGCCGCACTTACTATCGCCACAATTTAAACACGTCATACATCCATCCATTAGGACGAGGGCTTTTGTTTGGCACTTAGCGCAGAGTAGCGCTTTTGCAGGAAAGTTCCCTGATTCATCTAAAGTTGATGTGTCACTGTGTATGGCTTCAAACTCTTTACGTTTTGCATCTAAGAACTGTTTTTGATGGGTATCAAATTCAGGTGTTTGTAGCATGCCGATCTTTTTAAGATGTTGCTCAATGGTACAACCAATTTCAGCCACTAAAGAAGGCATAAATACACCGCCTTTTTTAAAGTAACCGCCTTTAGGATCAAATACTGATTTTAACTCGTCTACCAAGAATACGGCATCGCCACCTTTTCTAAATACCGCAGAAATAACGCGCGTTAATGCTAAAACCCATTGGAAATGTTCCATGTTTTTAGAGTTAATAAACACTTCATAAGGACGGCGTTCTTCATGCTCTGTATCTTCATTCAAGATCATGTCATTGATAGTGATATACAAAGCATGTTCTGATTGAGGGGTCTTAATTTTGTAGGTAGAGCCATATAAAATTTCAGGTCTGGCTACATTTTCATGCATGCTTTCGAGGTCAATTTGTTCAACTTCTTGAATAACGGGTTCAGCAGACAACTTATCTTCGTTATTTAAAACTTTGTAACTAACGATTTTTTTGCTAATTTTTTGTGCCATGATTTTATCTCTAAGTGATGTGTATGATTAAGGCTTAAAACTTACCGTAATAGCCTTCTTTTAAGGCATCAAACAAGTTGGCGGCACTATGTATTTCACCATCATATTCCACATCTTCATTACCTTTAAGCTCGATCACTTCACCATCTTCTAATGTAAATTGATACGTTGTATTTTCTAAATCAGACTCTTTAACTAATACGCCTTGGAACACTTCAGGGTTAAAGCGGAAAGTCGTACAGCCCTTCAAGCCTTGATCATAAGCATATTCATAGATGGATTTAAAATCTTCATAAGGATAGTTCGTAGGTACGTTAGCCGTTTTTGAGATCGATGAATCGATCCATTTTTGCGCAGCTGCCTGAATATCAACATGCTGTTTGGGTGTTACATCATCCGCAGAAATAAAGTAATCCGGTAAAGCATGATCAGGGTTATCGGTATACGGCATCGCTTGGCTATTGATCATTTCTCGGTAAGCTAATAATTCGAAAGAGAACACATCAATTTTTTCTTTAGACTTTTTGCCGGCTCTAATTACATTACGAGAATAGTGATGTGCAAAGCTGGGTTCAATACCGTTACTGGCGTTATTAGCTAAAGATAAAGAGATCGTACCGGTAGGTGCAATAGAACTGTGATGCGTAAAACGGGCGCCTGTTTCGATTAATTGAGCGACTAACTCAGGCTCTTCTTGGGCCAGTTGTTGCATATAGCGACTGTATTTAGCCATTAACACTTTGCCAGCAATTTTATCGCCTACTTTAAAACCGTCCTTAATCATTTCTGGGCGCTTATGCAACATCTCACCGGTGACAGTAAAAATTTGTTCCATAATTGGGGCAGGGCCTTTTTCTTTAGCCAAGGTTAATGCGGCTTTCCAACCTTCAACGGCCATAACTTTAGTGACTTCTTCTGTAAACTTAACAGAACCTGCATCGCCGTATTTCATACCTAACATGGTGACAGTAGAGCCTAAACCTAAATAGCCCATACCATGACGACGTTTGCTGGTAATTTCGTCTCTTTGTTGCGGTAACGGTAAGCCATTAATCTCAACAACATTGTCTAACATGCGTGTAAATATTTTGATGGTTTTGCTGTAGGTAGCCCAATCAAAAGTCGCTTCTTTAGTAAACGGTTTTTTAACAAAGCGCGTTAAGTTAACCGACCCTAATAAGCAACTGCCATAAGGCGGTAAGGGTTGTTCGCCACAAGGGTTTGTGGCGCGAATATTTTCACAAAACCAGTTGTTGTTCATTTCATTCACTTTATCGATCAAAATAAAGCCGGGTTCGGCATAATCATAAGTAGAACTCATGATGATGTCCCATAGACGACGAGCTGGAATAGTTTTACTGATTTTACATGCTACTAAGCCGTCATCATTCACGACATAGCCAGTTTTGATAGGTAGATCACGCCAGATAATGTGTTGGCTGTCTTTTAAATTGAGTTTATCAACTTTGACTTCTTTTTCAGTGACTGGAAACGATAAGGGCCAAGCTTGGTCAGTTTTAACCGCTTGCATAAACTCTGTTGTAATTAATAACGAGAGATTAAATTGACGTAAACGACCGTTTTCTCTTTTAGCGCGGATAAATTCGATGACATCCGGGTGGCCAATATCAAAAGTAGCCATTTGTGCGCCACGACGACCCCCTGCAGAAGACACGGTAAAACACATTTTGTCGTAGATATCCATAAAGGATAATGGGCCGGATGTATAAGCGCCAGCGCCAGAGACATAAGCATCTTTAGGGCGTAAGGTAGAAAATTCATAACCAATACCACAACCCGCTTTTAGGGTTAAGCCCGCTTCGTGTACTTTACCTAAAATATCGTCCATAGAATCAGCAATGGTGCCTGATACGGTACAGTTGATAGTAGAAGTGGCGGGTTTATGCTCTAAGGCACCGGCATTAGAGATAATACGTCCAGCTGGTATAACGCCTTGACGTAATGCCCAGAGAAAATCTAAATAAAACTGTTCTTTTTTATTACCGGTTTCAACATCCGACAACGCTCTTGCTACGCGTTGGTAAGTTTCATCAATAGTGCTATCAATGGCAACGCCATCTTTACTCTTTAATCTATATTTTGTATCCCAAATATCCATAGATGCATCTTGGAATGGAATTTCTGTCACAGTATTAGCGATAACATGTAATTGAGCTGGCATAAGTACTTATCCCGGAGGTTGTAGAGTAAAAATTAATAAAATAAACCGCAAATCAGCGTGTTAATGAGGGCCCTCTGCTTACGAGCAGAAAACTACATGTAGATGTTTTTATAAAGATTGAGCACAATATATAGTGTTTAAAATAAAATACAACACATATTTGCGTAACAAAATTGTAATATTAATTATTAAAGCGATAGGTTATTGTTTTTTAAAGACTGAGTCCAAAATATGAAATAAAAAAAGTTTGCGGTGTATTTTACTCACACTTTTGGACTCAATTTTCACTTATTTATAACTATTTACTAAACACTATATACATTACAGAATATAAGTGTTCAAATGACGTGCGTATTAAATTATTGATTTTTATTGCGCATTAAATCCATCCAGTATTGTTACAAACTAAGGAATAATTATGAGTGATGAACAAGACGTTAATAATAATAACGATGATGCGTTAGCCTCATCTAAAAGAATAGTGGCCACCGTCTATTTATGTCAGGCGCTGACATTTATGTTTGCGGGTTTACCGTTGATTATAGGCGTGGTCCTTAACTTTATAGGACGTAAGCATGCACAAGGTAGTTGGTTAGAGTCACATTTTGATTGGCAGGTTAAAACGGCCTGGATCACAATTGCTGGCTTTGCATTATCGGGCGCCACATTCTATTTAGGCGCGGGGATTTTTATATTGATGATTACCGTATTGTGGCTGGTTTATCGCATTACGTTAGGTTGGTTCGCTTTAAATGATAATAGAGCGGTAGATTCAAAAAAATATAGGTAGTCTATGGTTGCAGCGTTAACACGAAGGTTGCCATGAGTACGCAACCTTCGTATCACGTAAGCCGTGTCGGTTTAGTATTCCGCGTCGTGATAAATATTTTGTACATCGTCTAAGTCATTTAGCATCCCTAAAAACTTCTCAAACATTTCTAAATCTTCACCACTGATAGCGGTACTGTCTTTAGGTAAGAACTGGATTTCATCCACCTCAAAATCAATGTTTCCAAACGCATCTAATAAGGCTTGTTTCGCTTTAAAGTATTCAGAGTGCGGAGTAAACACTGTAATAAGGCCATTTTCGCTTTCAATGTCAGACACATCAACATCGTCTGTTAATAGTGCTTCTAATACAGCATCTTCATTATCATTTTTAAATGCCAAGATAGCTGAATGGTCAAACATATGACTCACTACACCTTGGGTACCAATTTTGCATTTAGTTTTAGTAAAGCACAGACGCACATCACCAAAGGTACGGTTAGGATTGTCCGTTAAGCAATCCACAATCACTTTTACATTGCCGGGACCAAACCCTTCATAGCGTGCGGGGGCAAAGTCTTCACCGCCGCCACCTTTAGCTTTATCAATGGCTTTTTCAATAACATGAGTAGGGACTTGGTCTTTTTTAGCACGATCAATCAAGCCTCGTAACGCTAAGTTTCCGTCTGGATCTACACCGCCTGCTTTTGCACACACATAAATTTCACGGCCATATTTACTGTACACTTTTGCCTTAAAATCAGACGTTTTCGCCATTGATTCTTTGCGGTTTTGATACGCTCTACCCATTGGGTTATTACTCCAGTTTGATAAAAAAATAGGTTAATTTTACAGATAACTGCTGAGAGTGGAAACTTTATTCGATTAAGAAATCATTACTTTGATGCTGCCACATCGCGTAATACTTGTTTTTATTCGCTAACAATTCTTGATGCGTGCCTTGCTCAATTATGTTTCCATTTTCTAAAACAATAATGCGATCCATCTTTAAAATGGTAGAAAGACGGTGCGCAATCACAATCGCTGTTTTATCTTTAATCAGCTCAAAGATAGCCGTTTGGATTTGTTTTTCTGTTAACGAATCTAACGCACTGGTCGCTTCATCTAAGACCACAATGGGCGCATCTTCTAAAAAGGCTCTCGCGATGGCGATACGTTGTCTTTCACCCCCCGAAAGTTTTACCCCCCGTTCGCCCACTAAGGTATCAAATTGATCCGGTAAACGCATAATAAAGTCCCAACAGTTAGCGTTTATGGCGGCAGTGATCAATTGTTCTTCTGATACGGCATTACCGAGAGTCATGTTGTCACGGATACTGCGATGGAATAAGTCAGGTTGTTGTGGCACCATAGATATTTGATGCCGTAGGGACTGCAACGTAAAGTCTATAGCATTAATACCATCAAAACGGATACTGCCGTGTTGTGGCTCTAAAAAACGAAACAGTAATTTAGTGAGGGTCGATTTACCCGAACCCGATTGCCCCACCAACGCTACTTTTTCGCCGGCTTTAATCTGTAAAGAAAAGTTGTTAAATAACGGTGCCTGTAACGTAGTGTCTTGATGATAACTGAAACCTAGCTGATTAAAATCAATAGCGCCTTGGCTGATGGTATGAGGGTATGCGGCGGCTAAGTCAGTTTCGAGATCGGCTTGTCTAAAAACGTCTGCCATTTCTGAAGCATCCGCTAAGGCACCAAATAAAGTTCTGATATTACGGCCAAACTCCCACAGGCGTTGAATAAGAATGATCATAATGGACTGAAATAGCACAAACACACCGATTTCAAAGTGTCCGGTTTGCCATTTAATAATCATTAAATACACCAGCAATAACTCAATACCAAAAGTCATGATGCCTTGCACAGCAAACGATAAAAAGGTAAAAAACCACGCAATTTTCTTTTTGCGATACACTTCATCAGAGGTTTCATCAACACGCTGCTGCTCACGCTGTTCTAAGGCAAAGCTTTTTACGACATAAATATTACTGATGGCATCAGAGAATACCCCGCCAACAATAGAATCAGCCGCGGCCACCGCTTTATCAAAACGCATCTTCCAAATTGAAAAACTAATATTCCAGGTCACAAACACAATAACCCAAACTAAAAAGTACAGAGCGAACTCGGGTTGTTGTTGGTAAAAGAGCGTAAACGAAATAATGACCGCTAAAATGTTCATGAAAAACTGGAATAAAAACCAGTCCATGATGGTTTCAAAAGCGCGTGAGAACCGATTGGCTTGTTTAATTAAGCTGCCCGAGAAGTTATTTTCAAAGAAAATGTATTTTTGTTTTTTTAAGACATCAAAACAACGCTTCTCTAAAAGGTTAATCCCGCCGCCGTCTAAAGGCACGATGGCCACTTCTAATAAGCGCCAAGAGAACCATACAGCGCAATAAATTAACGCGATTTTTTTTAGACTATCAAACAATAAAACACGTGTTTCTTCAGAGTAGGGTGACGCTAAGCCATTAGCGATGTTCTTGTAATAAAGCGGCGCTGTTAGATCAAGTGAAATAGAGCAGGCAAGGGCGAATAGGGCGATAAAGAAATACACTTTCTTTTGCCAAATGACTTTGCAATATTCTTTAAACAGGATATCCATATTAGGGTGTTAACGAGACTATTAATAAGATATTATGCAGCACACATAGGCCACCGCGTTAAAACGCTCTATTTTAGAGCTTTATCCTTAACAATTTACAATTAATTGGATTTTACTTATGAATGTACTATTTTTATGTACGGGTAATTCGTGTCGTTCGCTGATGGGTGAAGCCCTCTTTAATCACTTAGCACCCGCAGGCTGGCATGGGCTGAGTGCAGGCAGCAAACCTATCGGTCGATTAAACAGTGGAGCCGTAGCATTACTGTTAGAAAAAGGCCTATCAATAGAGGGTTATTACAGTAAATCGTGGAATGATCTGCCTGTAACACCCGATATAGTGCTCAGTGTCTGTGGGAATGCCGCTAACGAAGTGTGCCCGGCTTACTTAGGCCCTGTATTACGCAGCCACTGGGGTGTAGAAGATCCGGCGCATTTTGTAGGCACCGAAGCAGAAGTTAAAGCCGCATTTGAGACTGCGTATGGCATTATAAAATACAGAATAGAACAATTCTTAGCCTTACCGATTGATGAATTAAAACAAGATCCTATCCAACTCAAAATTGAACTCGATCGTATCAGTACATTACTGCCCTAAGTGAATTTTATTATGACAACTCAACAGAACCATCAACCGGCACTGTCTTTCTTAGATCGCTATTTAACGCTATGGATCGCCTTAGCGATGGCAATAGGCATCAGCCTAGGTTATTTTTTTCCGACAGAAGTGTCTGCGCTTAATACACGTGTGTCGATGGGTACCACCAATTTACCCATTGCCTTAGGCCTTATTATTATGATGTATCCACCTTTGGCTAAAGTGCATTACGAAGAGATGGGTACTATTTTTAAACAGTGGCGTTTATTGGGAGTGGCTTTAATACAAAATTGGCTCATCGCCCCTGTATTCATGTTTAGCTTGGCGCTCGTATTTTTACACGATACGCCAGAATACATGACCGGCCTTATACTCATTGGTTTAGCGCCTTGTATTGCCATGGTGATCGTTTGGAATGAATTAGCTAATGGCGATAATGAATTTGCCGCTAGCTTAGTCGCTTTTAACAGCCTCTTTCAGGTATTGTTCTTTAGTGTCTATGCGTGGTTATTTATAACCGTATTACCGCCATTATTTGGTTTTACAGCCGTTGCGGTGGACATCACCATAGGCGAAATCGCTAAAAGCGTATTTATCTATTTAGGTATTCCGTTTATGGCTGGATTCTTAACGCGTTTTGTTTTGATACGCCTTAAAGATAATGCGTGGTATCAAACCCAATTTATCCCAAAAATAAGTCCATTAACGCTCATCGCGTTGTTGTTTACCATTGTGGTGATGTTCTCACTAAAGGGGCATTTGATCGTGCAATTACCCCTGGATGTGTTGCACATAGCTATACCGATGTTGATCTATTTTGTGGCCATGTTTTTATTAAGTTTTGCCATAGGTAAAGTCATTAGGGTCAGTTACGAGAAAACCACTACCTTAGCGTTTACCGCCGCCAGTAATAATTTTGAACTGGCTATTGCTGTGGCTATTGCGGTATTTGGTATTAACAGTGGCGAGGCTTTTACGGCAGTGATTGGGCCCTTAATAGAAGTGCCGGTAATGGTAGCCTTAGTGAATGTGGCTTTTTATTTTAAGAGGCGCTGGCAATAAAAAGGCCGGTATTGTCTTGATTAATACTTTTTGATAATATTCGTTATTGAATGAAGTAACAATTCGTATAAAGTCATGTATAGTCATTAAGTGAGAAAATATTGAATTGTTTTCAATATTTATAGCAGCTTACTTTGCAATAAATTTAAAAATAGTGACTTATTTTTTTTTAAGAGCGCATACTGTAGACATAGCTGATTGGTATCTCATCTATGTTAAGGCACTAAAATATTAAGATACCTAACCTAATAGCGAGTGAAACGAAATAAATTATGGCTACTAACGTACCAAAAAAGAACAAAACGGCTGAATATGTGGCGACACATATTAAAAAAAGCTCACTGTCACAAAAGCAAATATCTGAAGCATTAGGCTTCAAGACGCCTAATCTTATAACAATGATTAAACAAGGCTCTATTAAGATACCTGTTTATTTGATCCCTAAATTAGCTGAAACCCTAAAAGTAGACCCCGCTAAATTATTAGCGATGGCACTTAAAGAATACAACCCAGATACGTATGCGGCTATCCAATCAACATTCGGTTACCCTATCACGGATACCGAAACTAAGATTTTAGAAAAGTTACAAGCGTCTTTGCCTTACAGCGAAGTTGAAACACCCGAAGAATTAGATGCTTATCTAGCTAAATTAGAAAGCAACTTAAAATAATATACACGCCGTTTTTATAAACGGCGTTATCACACTATTTAATAGTTACCGTATTATTGGGTAACTATTAGATTTTGCTTGTCACGCTTGCAAAATCATTCCCTACGACAGATTAAGTCGCCACCCTCTCTTTTTACATTCACTCTATCTTTCTTTAGCAAAATAAATACACGCTGTTTATTTCGCTCACAAACGGTTCAAAAAACAGCATAGTTGTATTAAATCATCAGCTTGATGCTGTACTAAAAGACGCGAACGATAAAACTAAGCGGCTGATTTTAATCCATAGGACACATCAAAAGTCGAGAAAAAATCATCTTAACTTAAGCAGCGTTATTATAGATAGACCTGCCGTTATCTTTCGATAAAAAGTGTAATTTTGTTATATCTAAAAACTTGTAAACTTAGGTGACGTCTACTTTTTTAAGATTAACGTAATGTATTTATATAGATTTTGACGGGGTATTGTCAGTTTTAATGGGTAAATAAATTTTTGAAACTTTAATGTGTTA
>CANGLL010000059.1 GCA_947454605.1 Methylococcaceae bacterium
GGATCTTGTGCGATAGATGCCACTATTCTTGATCTAGCTGGCATAAAAGAATACGAGCAAATCCAAATATATAACATCAATAACGGTGAGCGTTTTACCACGTATGCGATTCGTGCTGAGAACGGCTCAGGCGTATTTTCGGTGAATGGCGCGGCTGCACGTTTAGCGTGTCCAGGTGATTTAATTATTGTTTGTGCCTATACGCTTCTTAATGAACAAGAAGCAGAGCAGCATAAACCTAACTTGGTTTATTTTAACGATAAAAATGAAGTCGTTCGTTCTGCCTCATCGATACCAGTGCAGGCAGCGGGTTAGTTTTTAAACGACGGTCTAGTACATAAGCCCGCAAGTTACCTAGCTTAGCGGGCTTTTTATTGCTTATGCTAAAAAAGTCAATCAGACTTTAAAAGTATAACTTGGTCTGATAATGCTTTGGTAATGGAAGTCACTTTGCATGCAAATTAATTTGATCACTGTTGGTAATCGAATGCCTAGCTGGGTTGAGCAAGGTTATGATGAATATGCTAAGCGCATGCCGCGAGAGTGTGAATTGGTGCTTAAAGAAGTGGCTCCGGGTAAGCGGACTAAAAACAGTGATGTGGCCCGTATTGTCAGAGATGAAGGTGAGCGAATGTTGGCGGCCATTCCGCAGGGCTCGCATATTGTTACCTTGGATATTCCTGGTAAACCTTGGACCACGCCAGAATTGTCAGATGCGATGAAGCGCTGGTTAGAAAGTGGTCAAAATGTAGCTTTGTTAGTGGGTGGGCCGGAAGGCTTGGCTGATTCGGCTAAACAATTAGCACGCGAGTCATGGAGTTTGTCTAAGTTAACTTTTCCACATCCTTTGGTGCGTATCGTTGTAGCTGAGCAGTTGTATCGTGCATGGAGCATTCTTAATAATCATCCCTATCATCGATAATGAGTAGTCAAATTATTCTTGCTTCTGCGTCGCCTCGGCGTAGAGAACTTTTGGATCAAATTAGGGTCAGTTATCAAGTTCACGCGGTTGATTTGGATGAGACGCCATTACCTAATGAAGAACCCTTAGCTTACGTTAAAAGAGTGGCCGCAGAAAAGTCAGCACTGTGTGTTGTGCAACTTAAGCCTACTTTACCTGTATTAGCTGCCGATACCTCAGTGATTTTAGATGGTCTTATTATGGGTAAACCTAAAGACCAAGCGGATGCTGTGAACATGTTGATGCAATTATCAGGTAAAACACATCTGGTGGTGAGCGCTTTATCTCTAAGAGGATGCCAGCATTTTGAAGCGCTAAGTATCACAGAAGTGACCTTTAGGGACTTATCAGAACAAGAAATTTTAGATTATTGGAATACCGGTGAGCCGATGGATAAAGCGGGCAGTTATGCCATTCAGGGCTTGGGTGGACTATTTGTACAATCAATCGTCGGTAGTTTTTCGGGAGTGGTTGGTTTACCATTGTTTGAAACAGCCCAGTTATTATCGAAACAAGGCATAGAGCTACTTAAATGAGTGAAGAGATTTTAATCAATGTAACGCCACCTGAAACGCGGGTCGCCGTCATTGAAAACGGTGTATTACAAGAGCTCATTATTGAAAGAACACGTGAGCGTGGCTTAGTAGGTAACATCTATAAAGGAGAAGTGTGCCGAGTATTGCCCGGTATGCAGGCCGCTTTTGTCGATATTGGATTACCTAAGGCGGCGTTTATTCATATCTCAGATTTATGTGCTAAAGAGATAGAAGAAAAAAAGTCTGATCTAATAGAGCATTATTTACGAGAAGGCCAGCAACTCGTTGTGCAAGTGGTTAAGGATCCATTAGGTAGTAAAGGCGCGCGATTAACCACAGAAATATCTATTCCTTCTCGTTATCAAGTCTATATGCCTTATTCAAAAAATTCAGGCGTGTCACAGCGAATAGAAATTGAAGCAGAAAAAACCAGATTAAGAAATTGTTTAGATGCCTTTAGACAAGAGCATAAATGCGGTGGATTTATTGCTAGAACGGCGGCTGAATGTGTACCGGAAGAGATACTGATAGCTGATATGACTTTTTTGTTGAAGCTATGGGGGTCTATTTTAAAGAAAATTGTATCGGCGAAACCTAAGCAATTTATTCATAAAGATTTACCTCTCAGTATTAGAACGCTGAGGGATTTGTATAAAGAAAGTTTGGATAGAGTTCGTGTGGATTCTAAAGAAACTTATCGTAGTCTATTAGAATTCGCAGAAGTTTTTGTACCGGAAATCGTACCTGTGATTGAGCACTATTCCGGTGAATGTCCCGTTTTTGATATTTACAGTGTTGAAGATGAAATCAAGAAAGCCTTAGATCGTAAAGTTAAATTAAAGTCGGGTGGCTATTTGATTTTTGATCAAACCGAAGCCATGACGACGGTTGATGTGAACACTGGGGGGTATGTCGGCGGGCGCAACCTTGAAGAAACTATTTTTAAGACTAATTTAGAAGCCGCGCAGACTATTGCCCGACAATTAAGACTTAGAAACTTAGGTGGTATCATCATTATTGATTTTATCGATATGAAGAGCGAGGATCATAAGAAATTAGTCTTGCAAGCCCTAGAGCGTCATTTAGAAAAAGATAGGGCTAAAACGAATATCACCGAAGTTTCCGTGTTGGGATTGGTGGAAATGACTCGGAAGAGAACACGAGAAAGTTTGCAGCATATTCTGTGTGAACCATGCTCAGCCTGTGGTGGGCGAGGTGTATTAAAAACACCTGAATCCATGTGCTTGGAAATTTTTAGAGAGATTATTCGTGAGGTCAGACTTTACAAAGTCCAAACATTGCTGGTATTGGCGGCAAATGAAGTGGTTGAAATGTTATTGGATGAAGAAGCTGATATGTTGGCAGAGCTAGAAATATTCTTAGGCGTACAAATTAAATTTAGAGTAGAAGCTCAATATAATCAGGAACAATATGACGTTGTACTACTTTAATACACGCTTTAATGGCGTAGAGTTTTTTCTTTAATAAGATTTATGATTCATCATCTTAAACGAGCAACTCGGTATCTAATTTTTTGGTCTTTAATAGCTACGGCGCTCAGTTTAACCACTTTACGTGTGTTAATGTTAAGTGTTGCTGATTACAAAGCCGACTTATCCTCTAAAGTAACTGAGTTAGTGGGTGTTCCACTCACTATCGGTAAGTTAAGTGCTAATATGCGCGGTTATCGACCTGAGTTAGTATTGGAAGATATCAAGCTCTCCTCTACGGTGCTCAATGCGCCGCCAGCTATACAATTTAAAGAAATTCGTTTAGAAATTAATCTTATTGATCTCTTGTTCAACAGGGAAGTTTTATCATCCTCTCGTGTGAGCTTGGTAGGCGCCAAGCTAGAAGTAACTCGTAAAGTAGATGGAAGTGTTTCTATTGTTGGCTTAAAAGAAGGTGACGAACAGCCCTTATGGTTGTTACACGGAGCCCAATATGAGGTTTTAGCCAGTGAGGTGATTTGGTTAGATCAAAAGACACATTCTAAAGCCGTTAAATTAGATGCGGTCAATTTGGCCATTATGAATGATGGCCTTCAGCATAAGCTCAATATAAAGACTAATTTGCCAGGCAAATATGGTGATCATTTAACGATAGCTATGAAATTTGTAGGAGATACTTTTAATACAACAGAGCTGAATGGACAGGTTTATGTTGAGGGTAAAAATCTTAGCTTGCCTGCTTTAATGTTACTTAATTTGCCAGTGAGTGGCGTGATTACTTCGGGTGCGGGAGATATTAAGGTTTGGAGTGACTTACAACATTCTCAATTAGTATCGCTGCAAGCGGAATTCAATTTTCAGCAGTTGAATATTCAGCTTCCAAATCATGATGCATTTATAGCGAATGATTTAAAAGCCAAGCTCAAAGGATACTTGCAAGGCAAGCGTTGGCAGTTTGATGTAGAGCAATTTCTTTTAAAAACTAAAGAGGCTAAGGAAGAGAAAGTTTGGCCAGATGCGGTTTTTAGAGTGTCAGGTGTACTTAACGATACGGATGATTTTCAGCAAGTATCCGCTTATATGAAGCAGATCGATGTGGCAGAGTTAGCAAGGGTTGTGCAGTATTTTGCACCTTTATCCAAAGAGCAGGTTTTGTTAATCCAGCAAATAGAGGCTAAAGGGATGTTAGAGCATTTAGCGATTTTTGGTGATATTGATAAGAAAGAATTGGCCGTCAGTGGACATTTTAAGGGCTTAAGTCTTAAGCCGTTTGCTGGTGCCCCGGGAATCGTCAATGTCACTGGTTTTGTTAAAGGCACAGATAAAGACGGTTTTTTAAGTTTCGCATCGCATGATATTTCAGTCTTGGCGCCCGAAGTGTTTTCTGATGAGTTAAAAATTCAAGATCTTACTGGTAATGTTAATTGGTTAAACGCCGCAAATGACTGGCAAATTAACAGTGATTCATTGCAAATTAATCTGCAGGACTTTCAGACTAAAGCGCATTTGAATTTATCGTTACCTAAAAATAATGAACAGCCGTTTATGGATATGCAACTTTCATTTACAAGTTCAAATATTGGTGAGTTAAAGCGTTATTTCCCGACTAAAGTCATGAAGCCTGCTGATGTAATATGGTTTGGTAATGCATTTATAGGGGGAAGAGTCACCCACGGAGATTTGCTTTATTTTTCTAAATTAGGGTCTTACCCTATTAAAAGTGTAGATGGGGTATTCGAAATAAAGGTAGATGTAGAAGACTTGGGTTTAGATTATTCTCCTAATTGGCCGGTTATAAATCAAATTAATGGTTCAGTTGATGTTGAGCAGCGTGCCATGCGTTGTGAAATTACGCAGGGTAAAAGCCATGATTTAAAGATTACCCAAGCAACTGTAGTTAACCCTGAAATGGGAAAAAGTAAGATCTTGACCGTTAAAGGTAGCTTAGAAGGAGAGATTAGCAATGTTTTTGAGTTCTTAAAAGCCTCTCCGATTAACTCAGAAGTCGGCTTCTTTGTTGACGCTGTAACGCCACAAGGCTCTACTCCGGTTAGTTTAGATTTAACACTGCCACTTGTTGAGGATGCGGTGCCTAAAGTGTATGGGAAGGCTGAGTTAAGAAATGCCAATCTTAATATCAATGCCTTAGATTTAATGGTGAGTAAGATTAATGGTGACTTAGAGTTTACTGAGCATGGCGTTTATAGCAAAACGATGCGCGGTCAAGCCTTAGGTAAGCCGATTAAAGTAAATATTAATAAAGAAGATCATAAACAAACCTTCGTAAATATTGCCGGTAAGGCAACTGTCAATGATTTACAGCGTCAATTTACAATGTTGGATTCGGCATTAGTGGACGGTGCTTTAGAGTATCAAATAAAGCTGGGCTTACCTTATGAAGGTGCCACTTCAGATTTGGAGTTAAATACTGATCTGCAAGGAGTGAGTTTAGACTTACCTCAATCGTTGGCGAAAACAAAAGATCAAAAGAAACCGTTGGAACTAGTATTTGGATTAAGTGCGGATAAATTCTTACCTATTAAATTAAATTATAACCAGCAATTAAAAGCGGCTGTGCAATTGGATTTAGAAGCGCATCAACTTTATTCCGGGCATATCTTATTGGGAGGGGGCGATGTGCGTCAAGAAAAGGATGCTGGATTAAATATAGAAATCAATCAAACCCCGTTGAACTTTCAAGATTGGTTGGGTCTAGCTACGCAAAAGCAAGACGACAAGTCATCACCTATCGATATTAAACAAATCAGACTAAAGAGTCAGCAAGCTCAATGGAAAGATACTACATTAGGCGCATTTGATTTGACTTTAAAGTCCAAGGGAGGATATTGGATAGGTGATTTAGAGAGTGGGTTCGCAACAGGTAAAGTCAGCATTCCCAAAGATCTTAAAGGTTCAGATAGGTTGATTTTAGATTTAAGGTCGCTAAATCTTTCTGCATTTAAAGATTTAAAAGACAAAAGCGATCTAGGCGTCGCAATTCCGGTAAACTCGGTTGTTGATCTTAAAGATGAGATGTTACCTAACGAATTACCCCTGTTGTCGATTAGCAGTGATGCTACATTTTGGCGGGGTGTTAATTTGGGTCATTTGGATTTAGGAAGTGATCGAATTAATGATGGCATGACATTCAATCCTATTCAGATTAATGGAAATGATCAGCAGTTAAAAATGTCGGGTATTTGGAAGGTTAGGGAGGGTATTACAGAAACGGAAATTCAAGGCCATTTATATGTTTCAAACGCTGGTAAATGGTTGGCTGATTTAGAAATCAGTAAACAAATAATGGAAACGCAAGCCGCTATTGATTTCACCGGGCATTGGAATGCTGCTCCGTATCAGTTTGAATTGAAAGATGTACAAGGTGGATTGGATATTTTTCTCAAATCCGGTCGTTTATTAAGTATAGAACCCGGTTTCGGTCGCGTTTTAGGTATTTTGGCTGTAGCGCAATGGGTTAAACGGATCCAGTTAGATTTTAGTGATATTTATAAAGAGGGGTTAACGTTTAATACCATTAGAGGACATTTTGATTTGGTGGATGGTAAAGCCATAACTAAAGATTTGAGTATTGATGCTATTCCTGCAAAAATTAGTGTCAAGGGTGAGGTAGATATAATTAACAAAACGCTGGATGAGTTGGTGGCTGTGGTGCCAAAAAGTGCTGATGCACTGCCTATTGCTGGTACAATTGTTGATAAAGTAACCGGCTTAATTGGACAATACTTAACGGGTAAGGATCAAGAAGGAATGTTTTTTGGTTATCAGTATCTTATTAAAGGTCCTTGGGGGAATTCACAGGTTATTCCTTTGCATAAAAATGATGGTCTAGTTCAGAAAACCTGGTACGAGATTACTGATTTTCCTTGGAAGCAAGGAAGTAACGAACAAAAAATAAGAGAAAAGTATGATTAAGTGTGCGGCTATACAAATGGCGTCTAGCCCTAGTATTAGTTTTAATTTGATAGAAGCAGAAAAGTTAATTGCAGAAGCGGTAAAAGCAGGTGCAAAACTCGTTGCCTTGCCTGAAAACTTCGCCCTAATGGGCACGCATGAAACGGACAAGCTGAATGCGAAAGAAATAGAGGGTATAGGCCCTATACAAGACTTTTTATCGGCGACATCTAAAAAGTACAACGTATGGATCGTAGGTGGCACCATGCCTATGGCAGCAAACGACAGTCAAAAAGTACGTGCGGCTTGTTTGATTTACAACGATAAAGGTCTACGAGTCGGTCGTTACGATAAGATTCACTTATTTGATGTAAAAGTCCCAGGTACTAATGAAGAATATCGTGAATCTGATGCCATCGAGCCAGGTACTGAAATACAGGTATTTGATACGCCCTTCGGTAAATTAGGTGTGGCTATTTGTTACGACCTTCGGTTCCCCGAGTTTTTCCGAAAAATGTCGGCTCTAGGTGTGGAAATATTGGTCGTACCTTCAGCCTTTACGGCTGAAACCGGTGCCGCGCATTGGGAGATTTTATTGCGAGCAAGAGCAGTGGAAAATCTCTGTTATGTGATCGCGCCTAATCAAGGCGGTTTCCATATTAATGGTCGCAAAACCTTTGGTCATAGTATGGTTATAGATCCTTGGGGTGTGATTATGGACTGCTATAAAACAGGTGGCGGTTTTGTTTCTGGAGACATAGATTTAGAGCGCTTACATAAAGTGCGTGGTGCTTTTCCTGCTTTAGGACATAGACGATTTTTCTAAGGATATAACTAAGATGCGTAGGTTTAAATTCTTTTTATTACTACCTTTAGTAATAACGGCTTGTACAGGTACCGATCCGCGTTACAGAGATACTCAGATGTTGGAGCGCCCGCCTCAGCTTACTGTAAGTAGACCGGCTGAAGAAATAGTTAAAGATACCAGTGCCGTTAAACATAATATAGAGGGTACTGAATTAGGTTCTACCGTATCAATTAAATCGACTACGCCGCCTGTTTTGATCATTAAGCAACCTTTTAACGTAGCTTGGCAAACTTTAGGCAATGCTTTAAAAGCAGATAATCTAGAAGTCACCGATAGAGAGCATGACAAAGGCCGCTATTTTGTCACTTTTGACCCTAATAAAACGCCAGAAGATGAAAGTGGTTTTCTAGATAAAACCTTAAGTTATTTAAATGACGCGCATGTCGAAGAACGCTATGTATTAACCGTCACTGATAAAGGTCAGGAGACAGAAGTGCTCGTCGCTGATAACACAGAGCCCAAACAAAGTTCGAATAGCGAAGAGCAATACAAGTTGACGACGCCTCCCGCTGATGGCGCTGAAAAGCTTCTAAATTCAATTTTTAAAACCATGAGTGAGCGCCCTAAAAAATTAGATAAGAAAGGACATGCGCACACTAATTAAAGTTTAGCTAGGATGAGTGAGTTATCTCATGATCCAAATCGCTACAGACCATCAATGATCTAATGAAAATATTAAACTTAGCAAAACAGGCTATTTTGGTGCCCGCGGGTATTCAAGATGCGGACATCGAAAAAATCATGGCTAGGCTATTAACGTCGAGTGTGGATGCGGCTGATATCTATTTTCAGTCCAGCCACAGTGAATCGTGGGTCATGGAAGGCGGCATCATTAAAGAAGGTAGCCATAGTATCGAACAAGGTGCGGGTGTAAGAGCCGTATCAGGTGAGAAAACCGGTTTTGCTTACAGTGATCGCATTGAGTTGCCTGTATTGCTAGAAGCCGCCAATAATGTCAGGGCCATAGGTCGTCAAGGACAAGAGGCGCAGATTGGATTGATTCATGCGGCGAATACCGTGCAATATTATCCAGTTGCTAATCCGCTTAAGTCTTTGGGCGAACAGCAAAAGATCGATTTGCTACGCCAAGTGGATACAGAAACACGTAAGCTGGATCATCGTATAGAAGAAGTGATTATTAGTCTAAGCGGTGTGCATGAAACTATCTTAGTCGCCAATCAAGATGGATCATTGGCGGGAGATATTCGCCCGCTAGTACGCATGAATGTATCCGTGATCGTGGTGGAGAATGGCCGACGTGAACAGGGTAGTATGGGTGGCGGCGGTCGAAGTGATTACAATTACTTTGTTGAGCTCAATAGAGGCTTAGGGTATGGCCGTGAAGCCGTGCGTCAAGCCTTGGTTAATTTAGAAGCCCAAGAAGCGCCTGCGGGTAATATGACGGTCGTGCTAGGGTCGGGTTGGCCGGGTATCTTATTACACGAAGCCATTGGGCATGGCTTAGAGGGTGATTTTAATCGTAAAGGCACGTCTGCATTCAGTGGCAGAGTCGGTGAGCGAGTGGCCTCTGATTTATGTACGGTAGTGGATGACGGCACTATCGCCGGGCGTCGCGGTTCTTTAAGTATTGATGATGAAGGCACGCCCACTGAAAATACCGTGCTGATTGAAAACGGTATCTTAAAAGGTTACATGCAGGATAAGCTTAATGCTCGATTAATGGGGGTTAAGTCTACGGGTAATGGTCGACGTGAGTCTTACGCCAGTTTACCGATGCCCAGAATGACTAATACCTATATGTTGGCCGGCAAACATAATCCAGAAGAAATCATTAAGTCGGTTAAGAAAGGTTTATATGCTAAGAACTTTGCGGGCGGGCAAGTGGATATTACCTCCGGCAAGTTTGTATTCTCTGCCAGCGAAGCTTATCTGATAGAAGATGGCAAAATCACGCGACCTGTTAAAGGTGCAACCTTAATTGGTAATGGTCCCGATGTGCTTACAAAAGTTTCAATGGTAGGGACTGATCTTGAATTAGATAGCGGTGTCGGTAGTTGCGGTAAAGAAGGTCAAAGCGTGCCTGTTGGTGTAGGTCAGCCCACACTAAAGATTGATGGTATTACCGTTGGCGGTACTAGTGTTTAATGACTCCCTCCGCTTTTAAATAGATAAGTTGTTTAGACATCTAAAAATTATAAAAAGAGAAAACCGTGCAAAATCAGCAAGAAGTAAATCGATTAAAAGATATTGTTCAAAACTTATTAGATGAAGCCAAACAGCAGGGCGCAACGGCGGCTGAAGCAGGCTTAAGTCAAGAAAATGGCTTGTCAGTATCGGTGCGTTTAGGGGATGTGGAAACGATTGAACATCACTGTAGCCAAGGTTTGGGCATTACTGTTTATTTCGGCCAACGTAAAGGCTCCGCCAGTACGACTGATTTATCAGTTGAATCCATTAAAGAAACCGTCAGTGCAGCCTGCAGTATTGCGCGATATACCAGTGAAGATGAATATGCGGGTTTACCTGAAAAAGCATTATTAGCGACTTCATTCCCTGATCTTGATGTAAACCATCCTTGGGCCATCACGGCTGATGAGGCGATTGCGTTAGCGATTGAATGTGAAGATGCGGCGCGACATTATGATGCTGAAATCACCAACTCAGAAGGTGCGTCGGTAAATACCCATCAAGGGATTCATGTCTTAGGCAATAGCTTAGGCTTTTTGCACGGATCGTTGTCTACACGTCATTCTTTAAGTTGTTCTGTGTTAGCGCAACGCGGTGAAAGTATGCAACGCGATTATTGGTACACCGTTGCGAGAAACGCTAATAATCTAGAAGCGGCTGTTGAAGTGGGACAAAAAGCAGCGCAACGTACGTTAAGACGATTAGAAGGACGTAGTCTTTCAACGCGCCAATGCCCTGTTTTATATAGTGCAGAGATTGCCTCAGGTTTATTATCTTCTTTTATTGGCGCTATATCTGGCGGCAATTTATATCGTAAGTCTTCATTCTTATTAGATGCTTTAGATACACAAGTATTCCCTGGATTTGTCCATATTCATGAGCAACCTCATTTGATCGGTGCATCCGGTAGCTCGGCTTATGATAGTGAAGGGGTAGCAACACATACCCGTGATTTAGTCACTGACGGCATCTTGCGCAGTTATGTTTTAGGCACTTATTCTGCGCGTAAATTAGGTTTACACAGTACCGGTAATGCGGGCGGTGTGCGTAACTTAACGATTGATCCAGGTGTGTTGGACTTTGATGGTCTATTAAAACAAATGGATACGGGTTTGTTGGTCACAGAATTAATGGGGCAAGGCGTTAATATCTTAACGGGTGATTATTCTCGCGGTGCGGCAGGTTTCTGGGTGGAAAATGGCCAGATTCAATACCCTGTTGAAGAGATTACCATCGCGGGCAATCTAAAAGATATGCTCAGAAACATCGTTGCCGTCGGTAATGATGTCGATTATCGCGGTAATGTCCGAACCGGTTCAATCTTAGTTGAACGCATGTCAATTGCTGGGCAATAAGTCCAGCGATTATTATTCAATCTAAGCCAAGCTTAACCGTTCGCTCTGAGCCCGTCGAAGATCAAACGGTTAAGCGGATTTAAGTTAAAGCGATCTTACAATATCAGCAATTAACTGCGGGCCTTTATAGATTAGGCCACTATAGACTTGCACCAAACTCGCTCCAGCGTTTAATTTCTCTTGTGCATCTTCTGCACTTAAAATCCCGCCCGCCGCAATAATAGCCACTTTATCTTGTAGTTCGGCCGCTAAGCCTTTCACCACGCGTGTTGATGCCGTTTTAACGGGTGCGCCA
>CANGLL010000060.1 GCA_947454605.1 Methylococcaceae bacterium
GGTAAAAACCCAGATTTTGAATCCACTTGAGACAAAGAATAACAGTCATGCCGATCTCTAGGCATTTGATGTTGCTGCATTTGTTGAAATCGACCAAAGTAGTGTTGTAAGCCTTCGCACGCAGCCAGAATATCTTGCTTAGCATATCCCTGTGGATGAATAGTATGCCCAGCCAGCGGACTTACATTTGCTAAATTTGAATCTAGCAGTACATTGACCATAGAGCTTTTCCCTGCTTGGGTGGGACCAATAACAGAAACTTGGAGCGGTTGGCGCTTGTTAGCCTTAATAAAACGACCTTTACGCATAAAAGCTTCAGTTAGAATTAGCTGATCTATGCGTTGCTGATAAATTATTTTATCAACGTCATGACCACGTTGACTTAATATTGATTGGTAACGATGATTTAATAATTGAATAAATTCCAGCATATAAGCTTAGCTCAAGGTTATAATATCTGACCATTTTACTTTGTTTGGTGATATGGCGTTATAAATACCATAACATGAATCTACACCTAACTTCGAGGTTAAATAAATGAAGAAACTACCTGCTTTATTGCTCATATTGAGCTGCTCCACTTTGATCGCTTGTGGCAAAGGCCAACAAATAAACGGTCACAATACCTCGACTGCTTATAGATCAGTAAAAGCCCTTAAAAATCGCTTACCTGCTGAAAGCCGAATTGAATTTGAAGTTTCTTTTTGGACTATCAGAGATGCCAAAAAAGACGATAAAGAATTCTTAGAGGCTGTTGATGGTAAAACACCAGAAGAAATTATTATTTTAGGCAAGGAAATTTACCAAGAAAGAAAAACAGCTGGGTTCAAAGGTTATGAACAATATTCTAGCTGGGAACAAATGATTACTAAATTTGGTAAAGAAAGAAACGAGCAAGAAAACAAAATACCTAAATCAAAAGAACAACAAAACTTAGATAAAGCTAACGACGTGCTCTATAAATTATAAAAAACTGCACGCCTCACCTATTATCTAATCTATCTGATTGGCAAACTTTTTTGCTCTACTAAGGCTGAGAAAAACTGATTTGCCTCTTCGATGGTTTGCTCCATCGCATAAATCAACTGCGAAATATCTACACTCATTTCAATAAACTCATGTTGTAAGGCAGCAATCGCTCGAGAATTAAGATTGTGCTTAAGATACAACACCTGGTCTTTAAAAGCCGCTAGTACCGGTTGCATTTTACCCTCAGCTTTTTGCATTGACTTAATTAAACGCGCATAATTTTGTTTAGCCGCTTTTAATTGTAATTTGCTGCTGTTGCGTAACGAACGATTACTGTATTCATTTAACTCCCCTTCCCACTCGTTAAATAAAGCCTCACTCACTTCTTGAATCGCTTGTATTCTGTGACTAACCGCTTCTGATCTTGAACAACAAAACTGATATTGGCGATTTAATAAATGATATTTATGCTCTAGGCTTGTGTCATTAACAGTCACTAAACTTTTAAAGCGCTCTAAGGTATCTTCAAACTCTTCTTTCGTTTCTTGCAAACTTTTGCAGGCATTACCGACTTGCTGCACCACAATTTCCCGCTTATGCTCACCAATAGACTCCCGGGTACTGTAATAAACCTTTCTAATACTTTTAGACAAATACCGCGTAATCAAGCTAAAAGCATAAGACGAAAGACTAGATTGAGACATAGAGTGTGATTAATTTATATAGAAAACAGGAATACAGCATATGGGCTTTATTATAAAAGCTTTAAGAATAGTAGCAAATGCCAGAAGTGTAATTGACCCTATCAAGCGTTTATGATTAGATGCTACTTGGATTTATGATTTTTAATAACACTGCGTCTGAATGTCACCCACAAATAAAACTTTTTTATTACCTTACTTCACTGATAGCTCAGCTTTATTTTCTGCCATCGCAGAACAACCTTGGGCCATATTCTTAGACAGCGGCTTCCCTAATAGCCAACAAGGTCGTTACGACATCATAAGCACTTCCCCCATTTGCACCTTAGTCACACAAGGTAATATCACACAAATCACCTGTGATGCTATAACCACAGAATCAACGCTAGATCCTTTCGATCTTGTTAAAGCGGAATTACTGCCTAGCACAGCAGAACATGAACTGCCTTTTAATGGTGGCGCTATGGGCTACTTTTCCTATGACCTAGCCAGAAGATTAGAAAAACTGCCCGTCATTGCCACTGATGCAGAACACATCGCAGACATGGCCATTGGCATCTATACCTGGGCCGTTATTGTTGACCATCATCAACAGCAAAGTTATTTAGTAGGACATACACAGACCGATGTCGAATGGCAGGCTTTGATTGATCAGTTCAGCGTATTACCACCATCAAGAGCGAACCTACCCTTTCAGGTAACAAGTACTGTTCGTTCTAATATGGATGAAGGCACTTATCAGACCGCTTTTAAGAAAATTAAACAATATCTTAAAGAAGGCGATTGCTATCAGGTTAACCTTGCCCAACGCTTTATCGCTGAGTGCAGTGGCTCACCTTGGACAGCCTATTTAAAACTCAGAGAGCTTAATGCTGCACCATTTAGTGGTTATTTAAACCTACCTGATGCGCAAGTACTCAGCTCATCTCCAGAACGCTTTTTAAAAGTGACAGAAGGTACTGTCGAAACCAAACCTATTAAAGGCACTCGTCCCAGAAAAGAGAATGTAACGGAGGACGAACAACAAATACACGCCTTACAAAATAGTTATAAAGATAAATCTGAAAACCTGATGATTGTAGATTTACTCCGTAATGACATTGGCAAAACCTGTAAAAAAGGCTCTGTTAAAGTGCCATTAATTTTTAATGTCGAAAGTTATGCCACGGTTCATCATTTAGTCAGCACGATTACAGGTGAATTGGATGATAATCAACATGCCTTAGATTTGCTTAAAACCTGTTTTCCCGGAGGCTCTATTACGGGAGCACCCAAAATTCGCTCTATGGAAGTTATTGAAGAACTAGAGCCTAACCGCCGTGGCGTATATTGCGGCGCTATCGGTTATATTGGCTTTAATGGCAATATGGATACTAACATCGCCATCCGAACATTAGTGCATTCTAATAACACCATTCGGTTTTGGGCCGGTGGGGGTATTGTGAATGATTCGGATGTGGCAGATGAATATCAAGAAAGTTTTGATAAAGCCAAAGCCTTACTGGATTTACTAAAAGAATTTTCCGCATAATGCAGGTTATTAAACTAGGGGGGAGCTTAGCCCAAGCCAACACACTATTTAACTGCCTAGACAAAATAGATAACAAACACAGCCAGCAGAAAACAGTTATCGTGCCCGGTGGAGGGTCGTTTGCCGATCAAGTTAGGCTTGCTCAACGCCAATGGCAAATTGATGATTCAACGGCTCATAAAATGGCTATTTTAGCCATGCAACAAATGGCATTATTAATACACGGGTTAAAAAGTCATTGGCCCATTGCTGAATCAACAAGCCGCATCACCGAGCAGCTAAAAACAAATCCTGTATCAATCTGGTCTCCTGATATAAAGGAGTTAGAAGCCAGTCATATTCCTGAGTCTTGGGATATTACCTCTGATAGCTTGGCAGCGTGGTTAGCTAATAAACTCTCTGCAGAACGCCTGACTTTAGTTAAATCTACCCCTATTGATCAAAACCTAAACTTACAAGAACTCAGCCAAGCAGGTGTTATTGATAAGCGTTTCTGTGATTTTGTAACAGACAGTGACTTTAAGATAAATGTGACTCATCAAGAAAACTTTTGACCTTAATGTTAAAACTAAACACTTTAACCTCAAGGACTGGCCCCAATTACTTAAACAAAGATTAAATTATAAGTGGATACCTGTCATTTATTTGGCCACATATTTTAAGGGGGACAACAAACCATAATAGACTTCATAAGGAGTCACTCTATTCATATTTGAATCAAGCCTTTGCTGATTATACCAGTTCAAGTATTTTTGTATGAAGAGATTAGCGTCCTTTACTGAGTCATAAGCTTACAAATAAACGCATTCATATTTTACTGATCGCCATACTCTTTCAATAGAGACAATCACTCCAAGCTCCTCGACCATCCATACTGAGTCTAAAGCCTTTTGCTTCGACGCAATCAACAAAAACAGGTGCAGTAAATTGACTCCCTTGGTCTGTATTGATTAGCTCTGTTTATCGTAAGGGTTCTCAATAAATAGGGGTAAACCTTGTGACCTAGTTGATTCTTAATCGTATTAGGCTTACGGTATACGGCAAGATCTGTGGTTTTTCCAAATAGTTCGGCAGAACGATTCTCTAACTGTTGCTTCCAACCTGTAATTTGATTCGGGTGGAGATCAGATTCTCTGCTAGCTCTGCAAGCGTCTTATCGACTATTAAGGTAGCTAATGCAACTTTTGCTTTAAATGCAGCTGAGTGATTTCTTCTTGCTCTTCTTGTCATTTTTCTGATACATTCTTATGTCATATTGGACTTTAAAAGGTAACAGATTTTCACTTATAGCTTTGTTCAAATTTTCGGCGCCAACTCTAAGTTGAACCTTAAACAGATTAATTGTGTTTTTTCCCAATCTTGTTTTTTATAAAAGTCCAAGGCAGCCCTGTTATTTTTATCCGCTAATAACTGCAACCGCTTAAGTCCATGCTCTTTTGACCATTTAATCGACTCAGCTAATAATGTAGACCCAATATTTTGCTGACGATACTCTGCCGCGATAATTAAATCCTCGACTAAACCAACCCTACCCCCTTCGGCGGTAGAAATCATTGTTTGTATACTACACATCCCTACGACTGCACCCGTGCTAATCACTTCTGCAACCCACACAAAATCCTTATCGCTGTTTAACAATAATTCCAGACCTTTTGATTGATTATCGTAATCAAAGTTAAAATCAGATTCTATTGAGAACAATGCGTCTAATAACGTGACTAATCGAGGAATATCATTTGTGATGGCAGGTCTTATTTTGATCATATACCGCGTAAATAATAGAAAAACTTAATTGTATAATAAAGGTTCAATATAAAATGTTGTTCTATTTGAAACCAAAAATCCGTATTATCCACTTTGCTGCATATCGGGCTACAATAAAGCCACACATCAAATTTATATCGATACTTTAATACCTTAGAACTACGGACTTTATGATGAAAGCAAGTGCGCGTAATCAACTGGAAGGCATTATTGACAACGTTAGTATTGGCGCAGTATATGTTGAAGTATTTATTAAATTAAAAGGAGGAGAAGCGCTTGTTGCATCCATTACTAAGCAGTCTTATGACACACTTAACATTAAAGTTGGTGTTGAAGTGCTTGCCTTAGTTAAGGCGCCACAAATTATCGTTGTGTCTGATTTTGGAGATTACAAAATAACTGCACGTAATCAATTTAAAACCATCATTACACACATTAAACCGGGTGCTGTTAATGCAGAAGTCATTATGAAATTGAAGGGTGGAGAAACACTGACTGCAACGATTACAAATGATAGTGTTGAAACTTTAGGCCTTAATAAAAACGCAGAAGTAACTGCCATATTTAAAGCCAGCGCTGTCATTTTAGCTTTTAAAAACGCTTAATTTATTTAAGATCACCTATTTGGCACAGCCAACATAACGGAATTACTGTTAAACAAGGCAATGACCTGAGTGTCCAATGCTAAGCCCATACTCTCTTCACTAGCTTGGGTAATAATGGCCACTAAACTATCACCACTCGGTAGTTGAATGACAACTTCTGCATCAATACCATCTTTTTGAAGACGTATGACTTTACCGCCCAAACTGTTACGCGACGCGTATTGATAATGCTCAGATTCTGTCACTAGTATAATCTCTGGATCATTAATCAATAAGATGACATAACTGTCTATGCTTAAGTTAAACTCGCTAAGGTCGGTTAGTGCTATGGTGGCAACGACTTGTTCGCCCCCTTTTAACTTAACCGTGACTTGTGCGTTAACAGCGCCTTCTTCTATACCTGTAATTGTGCCAAATAATTGATTGGTCGCGCTGGTTTTTATGGCTAAACTTTTGAGCAAGAGTTGTACAGCGGGTTCTTTTGCTAGTTTTTGATTAACATGTTTTAAGAACTGTTTGTGCTCAGCATCTATACGGTTAAATAAATCTAATAACGCGTGTCCGGCCGTCGTTAAACTGGTACCCCCACCTTTAGCGCCTCCAATCGATGTTGAGATTAAAACTTTAGGGGCGGTATTGTTTGCTCGCTCTATAATTTGCCAAGCGCCTTTATAGCTGAGTCCTACTAATTTTGCGGCTTGATTAATAGAACCTGTTGATTCAATCGCTTTTAAGAGTTCTATCATACGTGTGTCAAGTAAACCTATTAAGCGTAGATCACCTTCAACCCATCTTAATGGTGTATTTATATTTGACTTTCGTGGCATTGGCTTTGTGATAGATATAATGAATTAAAATTATATCTGAAATGCGGAACATATTTGATGATATGCACCAAAGACGCAATAGATTAATAAATCTAATGCGCTTTAATGATGGATGAATTTTACTAACTATGTTTTTTTAAGAAATAATATGTTTATATGATCGGCTTGGATGCATGCTGTGTGCTAGAAGCAATATTAATTGAAGTAAAGCCGCACCAGAAATTGCAAACAAACTCGCTATTACGATCATTGTTTTTATAATTTTCATGTTCTATCTCCCGTACAAATATTTAACTTGAGCGCGAATAATCCTCTTATTAAAGGACTATATCAAGCAAATAATTTTTATCAAGGATATAAGAAATTTAACATTTTTACCTCCGT
Organism: Methylococcaceae bacterium; assembly: GCA_947454605.1. Lineage (GTDB taxonomy): Bacteria > Pseudomonadota > Gammaproteobacteria > Methylococcales > Methylomonadaceae > Methylobacter_C. The sequence continues at coordinate 6,782 of CANGLL010000060.1, forward strand.
TGCCACTTTGCAACAGGCCTATTCAGGTACTAAAAAGCATGAAATTACACCGAGTGCCGACTTAAAAAGTCATGATGACTCATTACCCCCTTGTTCGTTGTATAAATACTACAATCAAAAGACCTTAAAATTTGCGAATTATTTTTAAAATAATTCAATTTTAACGGCAACGCTTGCCGACTTTAACCGTTGTAATAATTTATAGCGCCTATTAACGGTGTACGCTGATTAGTTGATAATTTAACAGACAACGTGTTCAGTAAAGGTTCGAAGCGTCCCTTGGCTTTAAACGCAGCCATAAATTGACCAGATTGCATGGCAGGCAATATCTTTACCCCAATACCGCCTCCAATAAACACACCGCCCGTCGATAAAGACTTTAAAGCTAGATTACCGGCTTCTGCTCCATAAATTTCTACAAACAGTCTTAAAGCTTCTACGCAGATCGCATCTTTACCGGCAAGACCCAGTGCTGATATCACCGCATTTCTATCTTCATCCGATTTTAATTGAGCGACTGCTTCACTGGCTGCAGCATAGTCTTGAGAACACAAAAAATCATAAAGATGGCTAAAGCCTACACCTGATAAAATACGTTCATAACTCACATGTCCGGGTGTTAACTGTCTTAAATAACTTAATAGAGCATCTTGTTGCTCTGTTTGCGGGGCGAAATCTGTATGGCCCCCTTCTGTTGCCATAGGGTGATGTTTTTCTTCATCCCAATAGAGTAAGGCTTCACCTAAGCCAGTACCGGCCGCTATAACAGCACAGGTTCCTAATTGGGGAACCGCATTGGGATTTAACTCTATTAAGTCAGCTTCTGGCAGATATAACATGCCCAAAGCCATCGCCTCTAAATCATTTAATAACTTTACGTTTGGGGTATTGAATTTTGTTTTTAAAAAATGACCCTCTAATAACCAAGGCAAATTGGTTGTTTTACAGACTTGATTAACAACAGGGCCGGCTACTCCAAAACAAGCGGAACTAATGTCGGCGCCATCCGTCAAGAAATCTGCCAAAATTGCATCAAAGCTTGAATAGTGTTGGCTAGCATAGGTGACTTCTTTAACACTTATTTTACTGCCATCAGGTGCTATATTTAAAAGACATAAAACCGTCTTTGTGCCCCCAATATCTCCCGCTAATATCATTGATTACACCTCTTGGTTATTATCAAGTAAATAGATTAAGGCATCTAAAATGCCATTGGCCACTTTATGAGGTGGTAAGTGATAAAACGCCTGCCATGCGGAAGAAACCTGTTCATCATATGACTCAGCATGCTCTGGATGTAATTGTAACCAACTCAGTCTTACAGCATGACCGATTAAAATATCGGTTAATAAGGTATCGTCAATTTGTATGTCTTTATTTTCTTTAAAAATTAAAGCTAGCGCTTTTAATGCCTCTACGGTTAATTGACGATAAACGGGCGCCTGTATTTTATTTAATAAATGGTTTACAACCAGCTTAAAGCTCTGCTCACCTTCTGTCATTTGAGACAAGGTATTATCGCTGTCTAACCGGTTTTTACTGTTGAGCTTTCCACCCATCATTAAACCTTTACAATGATGCAATATCTCCCAAACACTATCATAAAAAGCTTTGGTTTCTCGGCCTACACTACCTTGTTGCTCACGCCAATCATACCAGTTAATAATCTCTTGGCTGTCTTTTGGATCTATGGCTCCCGAAAAACGGACATGATTTAATTTACGACTATTATCATCGTAATGAAGATTTTCTGCTAAGCCTAGTTCTTCTTCTGTATTACTAATATCTTCTAAGGTTTCTTTTAATTTTTTAGATAAAGAAAACGGTGACAAACTTAACAAAGCATTAAAAGCTTGATCTAAGGTGTCACAACCCGTATCTCTTTTTTGTCTAACAATAAGCAATTGCATGATATGCCCTACTCTTATGGTATGCATATCTGTAAATAGTTGTGGCTTAGCCTTGATTAAGAGTCCTAAATAAATAATCAACTCTTGAATAATAATATGCTCACTGGCATCATTATTATTGTAGGTTCTAATTAAATGTAAGATTTCAAATGAATCCGCTGGCCCTGTTAGGGTCGCTTTTCCACTGTATGCACGACCCAATGTTAAGGCGTGTTGTCTGACTATTATTTCTGTTGCGGCTTGTTCTAAGTTAATATCATATTTACCCAGTAAACCGGCACTGCGTCTGACGATTGACCACTCATGTCTATCCCCAGCCCTTTCATACAATTCAGCTAATAAATCAGCGACAGTTGCCACTTTACCTTCAGCATTTGCCAACCCTGTTTCATAGCTTAAATCATGACGTTGACTTAACAACATCAAAATCTCTAGTTGAGCATATAAGTTAGCATGCAAGTTCAACTGAATAAATAACTCACTGTCACTCGCTATTTCCCACTCGGTTAATAATAAAGTATCTAAAGGGAATGAGGGCTCGTCATTGATCGGGAGCAGTTGATAAAAAGGACGTTCGGTATCCTCCCATTTTGCTTCTGAAAACTGAAACCCATGAAGTTGGTTAATCTTTTCGTAATTAGAGGTTTCTGCAAAATCTAATAAGGTACCGACTTTAACGGGTATGCCTTTAGTCACTCCCTGTTGTAGCTCATTGATAAAATCGAAAAGAATATCGCAGTGACGACTATCTAACATATTGTGTTTAATAGTAATCGCTACCACTGGATTACCTTCTCTATCCCAGTGTTTATAAATATAAGACAATTCGACGCGTAGGCGCTGTATCAATAGGTGATTGTCCATCGCGAGATAGAAACCTTTTTGATTAAGGCATTGTGGCGTAAATACTAAAGGCTCACCCGCTAAGGTATATAACTTAGAGGTAGCCAAGCTGCGCAACTGTCTTAAAGGTCGACCTGTTAAACCCATGCGATCATTTCTACCCACTTGCGTGTAAGCCATAGACAACTCAATGGCCTCACGTATCTGGAAAGGCGCTAGTTCTGCTAAGGTTTGCGTATCAATAGTGTGTTCACGTAAATGGCGTTGTACCTCTTCGTCTTGTGAAACCAACTGGATTTGAATAGTGTAATTTTGTGACTTCTTAATCTTTTTATGACGCCCGAGTGGATCAATATCATCCACACTAAGCAAGCCATCTTGAATTAAACACCCTAACATAAATAGACTTTGCGCCCATACGAGTGGCACATTCTCATTGGGTATACGGTCTTGGCTATGAGGATTTGCTTTTTCAGCCGCAATTAAATCAGCAGGAACCGTGAATAACTCAGGTAATAAATATTGCCCGTTTTGTTCAACCAATAACGATTCAAGTTTTTGTCGATAATCTTGAGCCGCCGTTTGATTGTCTGCACAGAGATTATTGAGTAATAAATAGGTGAAAAATAACGGCCATTCACATTCAATATCCATAAACTGTTTAAGTTCATGGGGGTCATAATGCAATTTATTATGATCCTCTATAACGGTTTGATGACCATCTAATAAGAAGCGTTTACACCCATATCGACCTTCTAATTTCTGGCAGATTAAGGCTTCTGTTTTTAAACAAATTTCATAATTATCTATCGCAAAAGCAGGAAATCCAGTAACACTTAATACGGCAGCGTCGACTTCTTTTGAGATGGACTCTCTGGGTAATAATGATTCTAAAGTGATTCGAGTACGCGCAATATCATCACTGATAACATGCACTATTGAAGCTTGACCGCCGTCTTTTCCAAACAAGTTAAAGCCTGATAATGCCTCTAAAGCGGCTTTGGCCATACCAATGGAACTGGCATTTAGTTCGGCAATACCATGATTAATTTTATTGCCGCGCTCCCAAATACCGTAATCAGGAGTTCTGTAGGTACGACTTATGTAATGAACTAAGTTTTGGACAAAATTAACTTCATCAATTGTAAAGACAATACGTAAACCCGAGGCTGTCATTTGTGCCAACATGAGTAGAAACAATGAGGTAGCATCTAATTGCAAATGCCCCCATTCATCATCCCCTACGACACAATCACCTGTTTTAGTATCGTATTTGGCATGTAAAGCATCGATCGGTTTTTGAGTCTGTTTAAACTTTTCTACCTTAGGTGCTTGGCGCATCATTGACGTTAATAATCCACGCATTAACTTAACTACACTTTGCTCTAAGACATAACTACGATCTTGTGCACCCTCTACCCTTCGGTAGGCTAACGCCAACCCCCAAGCGGATAGAATGCTATAAACGTTATCTCTAACCCAAGCATCTGTGTAATTCCCATGCACAGTAACGGCAGTACTCGCTGGTAACAATCCTGTTACCCAATCTTGTCTATTTAAGATAATGTCTTGAACTTGTTGATAATAAATATCAAGCTTGGCAGAAGAATGAGTCGATTTCATTTAAATTAGAACACCGTTTTAAAGACAAAATATATTACTAATAGTGAAATTTAAGCACATACTGCGCCAGCATAGGCATTATGACGCATTACTTACGTCTTATATGGGGCTTATATTACTAAATTTAATTAAACCCGCAC
>CANGLL010000061.1 GCA_947454605.1 Methylococcaceae bacterium
GCAATGTAATAACAGCCGGATGCGCAAATATCACTGACGACGGCATAAATAGGTAAATCGGGGTGTGCTTTTTTTATGTTTCTGATTTCTTGGTAAACATAATTGGATTGAACTGGGCTGCCACCAGGTGAGTTTGAGTGCAGAATAATGCCTTTGGTTTGATCATCTTTAACAGCATCTCTTAGGCTTTCGATAATATCTGCGGCATTGGCATCTTTATCTTCTGCAATAGCACCAGAGATATCTATCACTGCGGTGTGATAGTTACCTTCGCCACCCCAGTTAGCTTTGACTTTTGGGTAGATGCTCATGGCAAAAAAGCCGAATAAATAAATAAAGAATAAAGATTTAAAGAAAATACCCCATTTTCTAGCGCGGGCCTGTTCTTTAATAGAGGCTAACGCAATTTTTTCAATGACGTTATGTTCCCATTTAGTATGTTGATTTTGATCCATAATGTGTTGGCCTTAAATAAAGTTTAATAATTCGGTCGGTTGTTGTAAGCACAATAAAGGCTTAAAAGGCTGTAATAATTCGGTTGCTTGTGCACCGCAAGTGACAGCTATAGAGGGGATTTGAGCGTTTTGCGCCATTTGTAAATCAAAAACAGAATCCCCTACCATTAAAGAACGGTCTTTGCTGATTTGGGTGTGTTCAATAATATCGTATAGCATTTTTGGGTCAGGCTTTGAAGCGGTTTCATCTGCACAGCGTGTGATGCAAAACAGGTCTTCTGTTTCGGTTGCCTTAAGGGCCTCTTGGAGTCCATGTCGGGTTTTGCCCGTCGCTACGGCGAGTTGATAACCGTCTGCTTTTAGTTGCTTTAGCATGTCTTTAACGCCAGGGAATAGATCATTGGGGTTAAGTCGTCTGGATAAATAATGGGTTCTGTAACGCTCCACTAATTGAGATTGTAAGGCCGAATCAGCGTCAGGATAGAGTTGTTCTATTGCTTTACTAGCACTTAAACCGATGACATTTTTTGTGGCTCGGGTCTCTGGAATAGCGCAGTGATAGTCTTTTCCCGCATTCTGTAGGCAGAGACTGATCCAATCAATGGAATCCATGAGTGTGCCATCCCAGTCAAAAATAATTAAATCAAAGCGTTGCTTCATTTTTCAATAAACGAGTTAATTCAGGGGGAAGGGGGGCGGATATTTGCATGGGCAATTCAGTGACAGGATGGATAAATTGCAATGTTTGTGCATGTAAAAACATGCGTTTATAGCCTTTATGTCTAAACGCTTTATTGAGTTCATCCACACCATAACGTTCATCACCGACAATAGGATGCCCTAAGCTAGCGGCATGTACACGAATTTGATGAGTGCGCCCTGTTTTGGGTGATGCTTCAACTAACGTAGCGTTAGAGAATAACTCTAAGCGTTTAAATAAAGTCTCCGCTGCTTTGCCTGCTTGGCTAATCACGACGACGCGTTCGCCACCTTTGCTGATGTTTTTTAATAAAGGCGCGTTAACAATGAGTTTTTTTCTCGCCCATTGACCTGTTAATAAGGCTTGGTAAGTCTTTTGGATTTGATTATTCCGAAATAGGGCTTGTAACAATCTTAACGCACTACGTTTTTTGGCGATGAGTAAACATCCAGAGGTGTCTTTATCTAATCTATGGACGAGTTCTAAGAAGCGTGCCTCGGGTCTTATGAGTCTTAGTCCCTCAATAATGCCAGAACTCACTCCACTGCCACCATGAACGGCAAAGCCGGCTGGCTTATTAATAATGAGAAAACCATCGTCTTCAAACAAAATACCGTTTTCTAAGGCAGATTGTAAGCCTTGGGGCACATAAGATTCTTCTGTACGTTCGGCAACTCTGATGGGGGGGATTCTAATAATATCACCGGCCATTAAACGATACTTAACGTCGCTACGGCCTTTGTTGACGCGGACTTCGCCTTTTCTGACAAGTCGATATATGCGGCTTTTAGGTACGCCTTTTAAACGGGCAATTAAGAAGTTATCGAGGCGTTGATCACAGTTGTCAGCATTAATTTCAACATAAACAACCTGTGGTGTTGGGTTTTCTTGTATACTCATGAGGCAAATAATAACAGCATAGTCCAATTAATGACGCTTTAAAATTGAAGTAATTCAATAAGATTGTTATATTAGGCAAGTTTTTAAATAAACGACTTTATTGCTCGGCAAATTTCATTGAAGAAAGTGCCTTAGAGCGACTAAATGGAAGTTGAAATAGCGCCTTTTGTGTGATCAATACTCCATTATACGATTTTCGGGTTCATCGTTCGACCCTAGATGCACGATTTTTTAACACTGCTTAAAACAGAATTTACCACCCAAGACTGTAAAAATTAAATTAGCATCTGCTTGCGCTCCCACATTGGATTCAATGAATGAATCCACAACTATTATTGAAGTGCATAGATGGATGGAACATAAGACCTTAGAAACTAAGCTGATCGTGTCTAGGACAGAACGCTTTTTGTTTATATTGCCACTAAATTTGATGCAATAACCTCTACAGTCTAGTTCAGTAAAATCTGAAAATGGAGCAGGTAACAACAAGGATACACTATGAAAAGAATGCTTATCAATGCTACGCAGGCTGAAGAACTGCGAGTTGCTTTGGTAGACGGTCAAAAACTTTATGATTTTGACATTGAAATCCCTTCAAAAGAACAAAAAAAATCTAATATCTACAAAGGTATTATCACTCGAGTAGAACCCAGTTTAGAAGCCGCCTTTATTAATTATGGCGCAGAAAAACACGGCTTCTTACCCTTTAAAGAAATTGCTCCGCAATATCGTCAGGTTCTAGAACCCACTGAAGACGGTCGTCGTCCTGCTATCAAGGATGTCATTAAAGAAGGTCAAGAAATTATCGTTCAGATTGAAAAAGAAGAGCGGGGTAACAAAGGGGCGGCTTTAACGACTTACATCAGTCTAGCGGGTACGTATTTAGTATTAATGCCAAATAATCCTAAAGCGGGCGGTATCTCAAGACGCATCGAAGGTGAAACACGTAGTGATCTGCGTGAGGTGATGGCTTCTTTGGTTATCCCAGATACTATGGGTTTAATCGTTAGAACAGCGGGTTGTGGTAAAAATGCAGAAGAATTGCAATGGGATTTGAATTACCTATTACAACTTTGGGAAGCAATTGAGCGCTCATCAACTGAACAAAAAGCACCGTTCTTAGTCTTTCAAGAAAGTAATGTCATCATCAGGGCGTTACGTGATCATTTACGTGGCAATATTGATGAAATCTTGATTGATAATGAAGATTCTTATCGCTTAGTGCAAGACTTCTTAAAAGAAGTGATGCCACATTTCTTACCTAAAGCCAAGTTATATCAAGATGCGGTACCTTTATTCAGCCGCTACCAAATTGAATCTCAAATCGAAGTAGCCTATTGCCGTGAGGTGTCATTACCTTCGGGTGGCTCGATTGTTATTGACCATACTGAAGCGTTAACATCGATTGATATCAACTCGGCGCGTGCAACTAAAGGCAGTGATATTGAAGAAACGGCTTTAAATACTAATCTAGAAGCGGCAGACGAGATTGCCCGTCAATTAAGATTACGCGATTTAGGTGGTCTGTTCGTCATCGATTTTATCGATATGTTATCGAATAAAAATCAAAAAACAGTTGAAAATCATCTGCGTGATGCTTTAAAAATTGATAGAGCACGTATTCAAACCAGTCGTATTTCTCGTTTCGGTTTGTTGGAAATGTCTCGTCAAAGAATGCGCCCTTCTTTAGGGGATGCGACTCAATTACCTTGCCCACGTTGTAAAGGTCAAGGCACTATTCGTAACGTAGAATCTGTCGCATTGTCTGTCTTAAGAATTCTTGAAGAAGAAGCGATGAAGAAAGGCACAGAGAAGGTGATTGCACATTTACCTATTGAATGTGCGACTTTCTTGTTGAATGAAAAACGCCATGCCATTGAGCAAATTGAAACGCGCTTAAAAGTAGGTATTATCGTATTACCAAGCAAACATCTTGAAACGCCTGCGTATGATATTGAGCGTATTAAAGAGAAAGAATTTGCTGATGAAAAGCCAAGTTATCTGCAAATTAAAGCCGAAGAGATTGCTGTACCAGAATTTGCACAACAAATTAAACCTAAGTTAGAAAGAGCGGCCGTTAAAGAGTTTATGCATGACTCTCCTGCACCTGCCCAAACTAAAAACGAATCGGCAGGTTTAATTAAACGTTTCTGGGAGAAATTAGTCGGTCCAAGTACGGTGGCACCAGAGCCTAAAGTGGTAGCAAAGCCGGTTACTGAAAAATCCAATAGAGTTGAAGAAGGACAAGGGCAGCAAGCGAATAGAAACCGTAACAATAGACGCGGTAGAAATGGTCAACGATCTCAAGAGGGTCGTAATAATAGACCACAGCAAGATAGAAACAGAGGCCCTGAAGGAAATCAAGAGCGCAATAAAGCCCCTGAAGTGGCTCAAGAGTGTAATGAAAGTAACGAAAATAAAGAACCTCAAACTAACAATGAGGCTACTTCTGAAGTTAAAGAGCCGCGTCAAAATCGCAATATGCGTGGTAGAGGTCGTAATGTAAGGCGTAACCTTGCTCCCGTGAATAATGCGGCGGAAGGTGAAGCTGTTTCTGATGCAATGACTTCAGAATCAGTAGTGGTTAGAGAAGAACGTCATTTTGATGCGATTGCTTCAACTGAAACCTTGTTTACGCCAGCATCAGAAGCTGATGTCGCAGTAAGTGTTGAGGGTGAGGTTGCGGCGGTAGAAAAAAGAAACGCCAATCGTAGAGGTCCTAACCGTAGACGTCCACGTAATCCTAATTATAAAAAACCAAATACCGATGGCACTGCGGAAGGTAATTCGGCACCTGTTGAGCAAGGAACTGAATCTGTTCAAACACATTCAACTTTTGAAACCTCGTCGGCACCGACACCTGTCGTTAGTTACTCAGAGCCTGTTGTTCATAATGTTGAATCAGTTAAGCCAGATAATTCTTCAGCAGAATAAGTTGTAAACTAAAAGGGCGCAATATACGCGCCCTTTTTTTATTTGTAGCGTACTTCTATATTATCAGTTCCTAGTAGCCATCTTAACCGGCTGACTAAGTCATCAGTTGGATGGACACGCCAAGCGTCACCTAGTTGTAAACTCGCTTTCGCTTTATCTGAAACGTAATTGATGGCTATGGGGCAATTTCCGCCTTTATAGGGGCTCAATGTTTCATTTAGTTTGTTGAAGAATTGACGGTTGATGGTTTCATCTTCTGAGCTAGTCCAGTTTATAGCGAGGGCCCTAGCATAGATCTCTCTAGCTTGATCTATATCGTAAAGCTTTTCTACTGTTAAGCGCAGTGCACCAGAAAAGTTATCAACGGCTAAGCCACCCTCTGCAATGATCAGATTATCTTTCGAAAAAAGCTCGCGATATTGTTCATAAGTATCGCCAAACAGTGCGCATTCTAATCGACCCGTTTTGTCATCCAAGGTAGCAAAGCCCATAGTTTTACCTTGCTTAGTTTGGCGGGTACGAACTTCTACAATCATACCTGCTACACGGGCTTCCATTTTCCCTCGAGTGACTTGTAAGCCACCTATTTTTCCATGTGTAAAATGTTTTAGTTCATCTTCATATTGGTCAATAGGATGACCGGTTAGAAACAAGCCTAGAGTAAGTTTTTCTGCGGCTAATCGCTCTTTATCCGACCAAGGTTCTACGCTAGAAGTGTAGTCGGCGTTAGTATCATTATGTTGAAATGTACTGTCATTTGATAAAGAAAATAAATCATTCTGGCCCGTCTGCGCCATTCTGTCATGTTGCTCTGCAACGCGTAATGCGGTGGGTAATTCAGCTAAGTGACTTGCCCGATTAGGGCTGAATTCATCAAAAGCACCGGCTTTAACTAGAGCATCTAAAACGCGTCGATTCACTTTGCGCAGGTCGACTCGCTTACATAAATCATAAAGGTCTAAAAACACACCGTTAGCTTTACGTTCTTTAATAATGTCTTCAATCGCCGCTTCACCGACACCTTTAATGGCGCCTAAGCCATACACAATATGATTTTGATCATTGGCGGTAAATCGATAATTTGAGACGTTAATGGTAGGAGGTAAAACCACCCGTTTCATTTGTCGACATTCTTCTATTAAAATAACGACCTTATCGGTGTTATCCATATCAGAAGATAATACGGCTGCCATAAACTCAGCGGGATAATGTGTTTTAAGCCATGCGGTTTGATAAGCGACTAATGCATAAGCGGCAGAATGTGATTTGTTAAAGCCATAGCCTGCAAACTTTTCCATTAAGTCGAATACATAGGTGGCGATAGATTCATCAATCTGATTAGCGACCGCCCCTGAGGTAAACTTCTCTCGTTCTTTCGCCATTTCCTCAGGCTTTTTCTTACCCATGGCGCGGCGTAACATATCAGCGCCGCCCAAAGTATAATGCGCTAATTCTCTAGCGATTTGCATTACCTGTTCTTGATATAAGATAACGCCGTTAGTCGGTTTTAAAATGGGTTCTAATAAGGGGTGCGCGTATTCAGCTTCTGCACCGTGTTTAACGTTGATGTAATCATCAACCATGCCTGATTCGAGTGGTCCCGGTCTAAATAACGCTACCAAGGCAATAATGTCATCAAAACAATCTGGTTTAAGTTTCTTAATCAGCTCTTTCATACCTCGTGATTCAAGCTGAAACACAGCAGTGGTTAGGCCATTTTTTAAGAGAACATAAGAAGCAAGGTCATCGCGGGGTATTGTGGTAATGTCGACGAGTTCTTCATTGGCTAAACGTTTTTTAGCATTAATCGCTTGCAGTGCCCAATCAATAATCGTCAGTGTTCTTAATCCTAAGAAGTCAAATTTGACTAGCCCCACGGCTTCAACATCATCTTTATCAAATTGAGTGACCAAGTTACCACCGCCTTGTTCACAATAAAGCGCTGTAAAGTCAGTCAATTTAGTCGGGGAAATCACCACACCCCCGGCGTGCTTGCCGGCGTTTCTAACAGTGCCCTCTAAGGATAAGGCCATGTCTATGAGTGCTTTAACTTCTTCTTCTGTATCGTAGAGGTGTTTAAGATCAGGACTATCTTGTAACGCTTTGGTCAGCGTCATACCAATTTCAAAAGGGATTAACTTGGCTAATTTGTCGACAAAGCCATAGCCAAAACCGAGTACCCTCCCTACATCTCTAATGACCGCTTTTGCCGCCATAGAACCATAAGTAATAATTTGAGCAACATGGTCGCGACCATAGTGCCGCGCTACATAATCAATTACTTCGTCTCGACGATCCATACAAAAGTCGATATCAAAGTCAGGCATGGAAACCCGTTCTGGGTTTAAGAAACGTTCGAATAGTAAATCAAATTCAATCGGATCTAAGTCCGTGATTTTAAGAGCATATGCAACTAAAGATCCCGCGCCTGATCCTCGCCCAGGCCCAACAGGGATTAATTCGTTTTTTGCCCATTGGATAAAGTCAGCAACGATCATGAAGTAGCCCGGAAAGCCCATTTCATTGATCACTTTAAGTTCTGTTTCTAAGCGCTCAAAGTAAACTTTTTCATTTTCTTCAACGCTACCATGACCGATAGCAGGGTAATGTTTTAAGCGATCTTTTAAACCTTTTTTAGACTCATTGGCCATTAACTCACCTAAAGTCATTCCCGCTGGAACAGGAAAGTCAGGTAAGAAGTTTTCGCCTAAGGTAAGTTTTATATTGCAGCGTTTGGCTATCTCTACGGAGTTTTGTAAAGCTTCTGGAATATCGGCAAATAACTCAAGCATTTCTTCAGTGCTGCGTAAGTATTGCTGATCGGTATAGTCTTTTGGACGTCGCGTATCGTCTAAGACACGGCCTTGATTAATGCAGACCCTAACTTCATGGGCGGAAAAGTCTTTTTGATGAATAAAACGTACATCATTAGTCGCGACAACAGGTATGTCGTGAGCTATGGCAATAGCAATGGCACCAGCAATATAGTGTTCTTCATCAGGTTTTCCTAAGCGCTGTAGTTCTAAATAAAAGTTATCTTTAAATAAAGTGTTCCAGTATTTAGCTAGTTTGTCAGCTTCCTCTGTATTTTCGGCTATTAGGGCTTTACCTATGTCGCCTTGCATGGCTCCAGATAAAGCAATTAAGCCCGTGTGGTTATCTTCTATCCATTCCCGCTTAAGCATGGGCACACCTTGATGCTGGCCTTCTTGATAAGCTTTTGATGTGAGCTCAGTTAAGGTGATATACCCGGTATGATTTTTAGCTAATAACGTTAATCTGAAGGGCGTCGTTGGGTCGTCGGGGTTGAAAACTAATACATCAGCACCCGCAATCGGTTTAATCCCAGAACCTTGGGTGTTTTTATAAAATTTAACTAAGGAAAAAAGGTTCGCATGATCAGTGACCGCAATAGCCGGCATGTTGAGTTCGGATAAGCGTTTAACCAAGGGCTTTATTTTTACAATACCGTCAACCATTGAAAATTCGGTATGTAATCTTAAATGAATAAATGCCGGTTGCATGAATTAAGGTTTAGGTATTATTTGGTAATGAGGAAGCTAATTGAAGATTGGAATAGTCAAGCTGATCCTATTCTATCACACTCGAGTTTCTGGGGCTTTATGAGCGATAGACGTATTAATAAATACGTTGTATGCAGGATTGATGATTAAATTATGGTTAAATGTCGTTAATCGATCATTACACACAGTAAAATTAAAACAAGGTAAACCTATGAGTGATTATAAACATATTTTATTGGCCGCAGATTTTTCTAAGCAGGGCACTTATGTTGCGGAAAAAGCTAAAGCTATTGCGACTACTTATCAGGCTAAATTAACTATCATTCATGTGCTAGATAATATACCTATGCCGGATGCTTATTACGGTACTGTTATTTCTTTAACCGAAGATTCCGGTGACGCTTTACTTGAAACTGAAAAAGCTAAATTAATGACCTTGGGTGACCAGCTGAATGTCGATGTAGCTCATCGTATATTGTTATGGGGAATACCGAAACAAGAAATTATTAATGTGGCAGAACAACAACAAGTGGATTTAATTGTCGTGGGATCACATGGTCGCCATGGCCTAGCGTTATTACTAGGCTCAACAGCAAATAGTATCTTACATTATGCCAAGTGTGATGTGTTGGCAGTTAGATTAAAAGAGGGTGATCGTTAACCTGCGATATCTTTACTGTCACTATCAAGTTTTGATTCGTCACAGCCTTTTTGAAAGAAGACTAATGATGGTTGAAATGCCGTAATATCAATCGTGAGTGTGGTTTCTTTTTGAAACTTAATTACAGGGGCTGCTGCGGCATCATTGAAGTTAACCATGAGTTGAGAAGCTAGTTTTTGTTGAGCGTCGTCTGCTCCTAAGGAAAAGGGATCTTCGCCAAGATTAGTGTTCTCAATAGCTGTTTGTAAAATGGCCCCTGATATTTCTTGAATTTTAGTTTCAAAGGTTTTGAAAATTGCAGCCCCTTTTTGTTTCTTGATACGTTCTATATCTTTACTGTCTGCGTAGAGTAGAAATGTTCCTTTCACGCCTTGATAGTCATTTTTACAAATCCCACCATCTAAAATCCGCATTAAGTTTAATTTCTTTTTACTTTTGATAATGCTCATGGGTGGATTTACCCCCGACATTTGTACAGGCGGTTTTGAGATTTCTGGGCTCGTTATCGTTTCTGTGATGGGGTCGGTAACAGACTGAGCCTCTTTAACCTCTTGAGTTGAACATCCAGCCAAGCCAATGAGTAAAATAGGGATTGCAAATTTTAAGTGGATGTCCATAGTTGTTACATTAAAGGTTGATTGGGGCTGTTAAGATAATTATATGTCTTAATTTATCATTTTTTAAGAAAAAAACACCCGGTGAAGGTTTTTTTATCTAAAGCTGTAAAACAGGGACCTCATCCGTCTTTGTGAGTGTTCTCAGTTATAATACTTGTATGATTTGATGGTAGATTTACTATCGTTAAATACTCGATACAACTTAATAGAAGATTTTGGAGAATAGTGTGGCAAAGGCAAGTGAGTTAAAGCGCGGGATGGTAGTTGAGATTAATGGTGTGCCACATATGGTGAAGCAGTTTGACGCTAAAAGCCCTTCTTCTCGAGGTGCTTCAACGTTATACAAGATCAGGTTTACTAATTTAAAGACGGGTCAAAAATTGGACGAGTCTTTGAAAGGTGATGACTTTTTAAAAGAGACGGATTTGGTGAGAGCTAAGGTGCAGTTTTCTTATGTAGATGGAGAAAACTATATATTTATGAACAGTGAAGATTATTCTCAATATAGTTTGAGTCGTGATGATTTGGATGATCAAGTCTATTATTTAACAGAAGGCTTAGAAGGTATTATTGCTTTATTGATTGATGATGAGATTTTTGGTGTTGAGTTACCGAGTTCAGTAGTGTTGCCCATTATAGAAACGCCTCCCGCTATTAAAGGAGCAACCGCATCCGGTCGTACTAAAACTGCACGGTTACCTACTGGATTGGAAGTGCAGGTGCCTGAGTATTTAGAAACGGATGAGTTGATTAAAGTGAATACCGAAAATGGTAAGTTTATGGCGCGTGCTTAAGCCACTAATAAAGTGACGGGTAGTATGACAACAGATAGGGATACGGTTTTAAAAGTAGCGCAAGGAGAGTTTGTTTTAGAGCGCTTGCCTAAGCGGTCTTTAGAGTTACTTCGTGCCTGGGATGCGGCAGATGAATACCTGCTAAGCTATATGGCAGAGCAAATTATTGACATCAATGCGCGACTTCTTATTATAAATGATGGTTTTGGTGCGTTAGCGGTAGGGTTAAATAGTTATCAGCCACAAGCGTTCTCAGATTCATATCTTTCTCAGCAAGC
>CANGLL010000062.1 GCA_947454605.1 Methylococcaceae bacterium
CAGCGCTGATAGATGGAAAATAGCTGTTAGTAGCCATAATATTTATGATCTCCGAATTAAGTTAAGGTGTGGACTTAAAGATAATCACGCGTCAGGATCGGTATGGGGGAGACCACCGAAGAAATTTAGCCCTACTCGCAGAACTATTGGGACTGCCGACTCGCAATTTGGGAGGTCGGTAATTGTTGCAGTGAGCTCACTCTGTATTTTACTGTGCAACTCTTTTTAAACGGCGTTGGTAACCGCGATAAGCTGAAGGCACAAGACGATCAATACGATATGAAGGACTTCTCCATAGAATCCTATAACAGTTATATATTAAAAATAGTGACAGATCTATGGCATCTTTGAGTTTCTTGCGCATATGAATTCGGGTGTCTTATGAGTATCAATTTGCGTTTATATAGTTGTTTGGTTTTTCTAAAAATTAGCTTTAGGGTAATACATTAAAAATATTAATTAATCATGCAAAGTTTTCTTCTGATCCAAAAAGTCATTGTGTCAATCATTTAAGGTTGATATTAGTTTTATAAAGAATCAAGTTTTTTTAATTCTTCTAAAAGGGATGTAGAAGAATTAAAGCTAGATTTAGATTGATAAAGAATGCAGAATGCAAATTTTAAAATTTCAAGATAAAAAATAAGCAATGGATCAATCGACTCCCCCTTTTACTGGATTACCTAATAAGACCAACAGTAGCTCTAAAGCTGAAGCTAAACCTGATTCAGCAAACTCTCACCAACTGGATGACTGTTTAGAGGCGTCTGCAAAAAAAACGTTAGCGCCTGGATCAGATGGTGAGCATTATTTGCAAAAGAAGTATGCTACAGAAGATCGTGCAAATGCCTTCTATAATGCACAAGTGCTTGATTATTTGGCGCCTGTGATGCAGGATTTTATTGTGAAACAGGAGTTTATGTTTGTCTCAACGTCTGATAGTCACGGTGAGTGTGACTGCACCTCAAAATTTGGTACCCCCGGATTTATTCGAGTATTGAATGATAAATTCATTATGTACCCTGAAAGACGGGGTAATGGGGTTTTTGCTAATTTAGGTAATATCATTGAAAACCCTCATATTGGCTTGTTGATTATCGATTTTTTTCAAGACACTATTGGTCTTCATATCAATGGTAAAGCGCGTATTATCGAGCATGAAGACTTGATGAAATATGAAGAAAATCTACCGCAAAGTATTCTTGATGAAATTGAACTAGAAGGTCCAAGACAACCAGAGCGCTGGATTATGGTCGAGGTCGAAGAAGCTTACGTGCAATGCTCTAAACATATTCCGCTACTTAAAAGAGAGGATAAACGGATTGACTGGGGCACTGATAGTGCGGCCGCTAAAAAAGTCGATTATTTCCAGTTACAAGGTATTCCGCTTTATGACCGAATTGGCGGTGATAAATCCATGGAAATTGCGGTGGATCTTTTTTATAAGAAAGTTTTAGAAGATGAACTGGTTGGTAAGTTTTTTGAAGATGTGGACATGGAAAGTCAACGCCTTAAACAGAAATCTTTTTTAGCAATGGCTTTTGGCGGTCCTTATCAATATTCTGGATTAGATATACGTTCTGGTCATAAACATTTGGTCGATCGATTCGGTTTAACTGATATACATTTCGATCGAGTCGGAGCTATTTTTCAAGAAACACTCATTGAGCTCCGTGTTCCTGAAAAAGAAATCGAAAGAATGATGGAGATTCTTGGCACTTTCCGTGGTGATGTTTTAGGGCGTTAAGCGAAAGAGATTCAAACCATGACAAATCAAAATAACTTAATAAATAATACTGAAAATCTTTGGGCTAAAGAGTTATTTAAAGCTAATAAGCCCGTATTCCTAGAACATAAATCCAAAAAAACGATAAAAGATCTAAATACGAAAAAAATAGTCGCTACCAGCGATGTTTGGATAACCAGTTTGTTTAAAGGTTATAGCGTTAATTTAGCGTCTAATGACAGAATGTCAGTGCTAAAAGATGGGGTTGTTGTGCAAGAAATAATGCTGGATATTTTAGATCCAGTTACCCTGATAGGGAGGCACCCCGGTGCTGATATTCAATTAGAATATTATAAATTGGGAATGTATCATCTGGGTATTATCAAACATGAACAGCAATACTATGCTGAGAGTATGGATTTGACTGCAGGGAGCTTAATCAATCGTAAAAAAATGAAGCTGGAACAGTGGGTTTTGTTAAGAGATAGTTATGTGATTGATATTCCTGGTTATCAACTCCGTTTCGATCTACCCAATACACCCATCATAGAAACTGAAAATGACGATACTAAATTTCTAGAAGAGCTTCTCGAAATTCCCAGTTTTTTTTATACACCCAAAATAGCACCTCCAGCACTTTGTCCATTAATGTCGCACTTGGTAGATAATCGAGAAGCCATTCATGTTTGGAGTGAAGGGGTTACTACGCTTGTTGTAGCGGATATTGTAGAAGAAACGCATGATACTAAAACCTTCCGTTTCGTAGGTGAAAAACCTTTATTGTTTTCATACAAGCCGGGGCAGTTTGCAACTTTTCTATTGCCAATTGACGGTAATATCGTGCAACGATCTTATAGCATGTCATCGTCACCTTCCCGTCCTCATGTGATGGAAGTAACAGTGAAGCGAGTTTCTGGTGGCTTGGTATCAAATTGGTTATGTGACAATGTAAAACTGGGTGAGAGATTGACTATTAGGGGACCTTCCGGAAAGTTTACCTGTTTCGAGTATCCCTCTAATAAAATGCTATTTATTGGAGCTGGCAGTGGTATTACACCGGTCATGTCAATGTCACGCTGGGTTGCAGATACCGCGGCAGATGTAGACGTCAAACTTTTAGCTTGTTTTCGCTCGCCCAACGAGATTATCTTCCGTAAAGAATTGGAGTTGTTATCAGCCCGTCACCGAAGTTTTCAAGTAGCTGTCACAGTAACATCGGGTTGGCAAGGTACAGAATCTTGGACGGGATTTACTGGGCGCGTCAGTCCACAAATGATACAAATGATAGCGCCTGATTTTATGGATCGACACTTATTTATGTGTGGTCCTGAACCTTTTATGGAGAGTGTTAGACAGATAATGGACGATTTAGGTTTCAATATGAATAATTTTCATATGGAAAGTTTCGGTTCATCCAGAACGGCGTCTGGAGATATCAATGCTAATAATTCAATTGAACTCAGTGGAACTCAACATAAAGTACATTTTACTAAAACAGGTATTATTGTTGATACGGATGAAAATATTCCTTTGTTAAATTTAGCAGAAGCACACGGTATTGAGATTGACTACAGTTGTCGATCCGGGAGTTGTGGTGCTTGCGCTGTAAAATCTAGTGGGGATATTGCTGAGGCTTCACAATGTGGCATTACTAAAAAGGAAAAAGAGGCTGGATATATTTACACCTGTTGCAGCGTTGCAAAGGGTGACTTGGAGATTAATGCGTGAGCAGGATTAGGCTAATCGTAATCGGTAATGGCATGGCAGGAATGCGTACTGTGGAGGAGTTGCTTAGGGTTAACCCAAACAGATATGACATTACTGTGTTTGGTATGGAACCTTATGGCAACTACAACAGAATTATGTTGCCCTCGGTACTGAGTGGTGAAAAAAACCTAGATGAAATCGTTATCAATGATCGCAATTGGTATCTGAAACATGAGATTACTCTTCATATCGGATTCGAAAAGACGATAGTTAACATCGACCGAATTAAGCGACAAGTATATGCACAGGATGGCATGGTTGCTGATTATGATCGACTGTTAATAGCCACAGGATCAAAGGAATTGATTGCAGAAATACCGGGTAATACCTTAGAGGGCGTTATTAGTTTTCGAAATATCTCAGATGTACTTAAGATGCTGAAGTACAGTCAGAGTACAAATAAAGCTGTTGTGCTGGGTGGTGGATTATTGGGGCTAGAGGCTGCTAATGGTCTAATGTTAAGAGGGATGGATGTCACTGTTATTCATAACAATCCCGTGTTACTTAATCGCCAAATTGATGGAAAGGTAAGTCAACTCCTGCAACTAGAAATGGAGAAAAAAGGTTTAAAATTTAAAACGGATGTTAAAGTTAAGTACTTAATAGGTGATAACAATGATCACATTATGGCTGTTTATCTTGAGACTGGAGAAGAAATTGCGTGTGAGTTATTTGTAATGGCTATTGGTGTCAGTCCTAATATAACCTTGGCTCAAGGTGCAGGTCTAAATTGTGATAAAGGTATTGTTGTTAATAATACTTTGCAAAGTTCTGATCCGCGTATTTATGCAGTGGGTGAATGTATTCAATATCGCGGCGACACCTTTGGATTAGTTGCACCATTGTATGAACAAGCTAAAGTCTGTGCTAATCATTTAGGGGGTGATGGTACATTGAGTTATGTTTATTTACCTTCTGCAACCAAACTGAAAGTCACCGGTATTAATCTTTTTTCGATGGGTGATTTTATAGGAGATGAAAATTCAGAGACTATTTATTTTAGTGACACAACCATAGGTATTTACAAAAAACTTGTTATTAAGGCAAACAAACTGGTGGGAGCCATTTTGTATGGTGATATTCAAGACAGTGTTTGGTACCAAGAGTTACTAGAAAAAGACGTTTCCATTGCAGATATCAGAGACTTCTTCATTTTTGGAAAAGTCGTATGTTGAATGATTTAAGTATCATTCAAACCACTTGTCCTTACTGTGGTGTTGGTTGTGGTATCAGTGCCGTAGTAAATGAAGAAAGTCATTCCGTTAATATACAAGGTGACCCATTACATCCAGCAAATGTAGGAAAACTCTGTTCAAAAGGGGCTGCTCTAGGCGATACCCTAAGTTTAGATGGACGTTTGTTAGAACCCCACATAAATGGCCAAGTTGTCGATTGGGATGCTGCCTTGTTATTAGTCGCTAACACGTTTAAAGAAACTATTAAGACCTATGGCGCAGATTCTGTAGCTATCTATGGATCTGGACAATTATTAACCGAAGATTATTACGTCGCTAATAAGTTTATGAAAGGCTTTGTCGGTAGTGCCAATATGGACACTAATAGCCGCTTATGTATGGCGTCTTCTGTGGCGGGCCATAAACGCGCCTTTGGTTCGGACACCGTACCTGGTTGTTATGAGGACTTCGAGCACACTGATTTAATTATTTTAATTGGCTCCAATACTGCCTGGTGTCATCCTGTTATATTTCAACGCATTCGTGCCGCCAAACAACTCCGACCTAATTTAAAAATAGTGGTGATTGACCCACGTCGTACCGCTACTTGTGACTTAGCTGACTTACATTTACCCTTGGCGAGTGGCAGTGATGCTATTTTATTTAATGGTCTATTAAGCTATTTAAATAAGGAGCAAGCGCTCAATCAAGACTATATAGACAGAAACACTGAAGGCTTTACGCTAGCCATTCAAACTGCTGAAATGAGTGCGCCTGGTATTGCCGAAGTAGCAGCACAATGCCAATTGAATGAAACAGATGTGCAATATTTTTATGACTTATTTAAAGATCATAAAAATGTCATGAGTCTTTATAGTCAAGGCATTAACCAATCTTCCTCGGGGACCGATAAAGTCAACACGATTATTAATTGTCATTTGGCCACAGGTAGAATTGGTCAATCCGGCATGGGGCCTTTTTCTCTCACCGGTCAGCCTAATGCAATGGGTGGGCGAGAAGTAGGAGGTCTAGCGAATCAATTAGCGGCGCATATGGACTTTTCTAAAGTAGACGATATTAATCGAGTCGCTCGCTTCTGGGGATCAGACAACATCGCCACCAAACCAGGACTACCCGCGGTTGAACTGTTCAATGCTATGGCGACGGGTAAAATTAAAGCCCTCTGGATCATGGGTACTAATCCTGTGGTGAGTATGCCGAATGCTGATTTTATTAAACACGCATTAGAACAGTGTGATTTTGTCGTTGTATCTGATTGTATTGCACAAACGGACACTAGCGCTTTTGCACATGTGTTATTACCTGCTTTAGGTTGGAGTGAAAAAGACGGTACCGTCACTAATTCTGAGCGCCGAATTTCTAGGCAACGTGCTTTATTTAAACCGGCAGGTAACGCTAAAGCGGATTGGTGGATAATCTCTCAAGTTGCAAAGCGCATGGGCTTTAATCAGGCGTTTAACTACAGTCACCCCTATGAGATTTTTACCGAACATGCGACGCTATCTAGCTTTGAGAACGATATAACGCACGGCTACAGGGACTTTGATATTTCTGGCCTAGCCACACTTGATCAAAACAGTTATGAAAACCTACAACCCATACAATGGCCAGTAAATACCAATAACCCCAAGGGTACAGAGCGCATGTTTGCTGATGGCCATTATTTTACGCCCACCCGCAAAGCTCAATTTATTGCTATTACGCCAAGACCTCCCGTTAATTTGCCCTATAACGATTACCCTTTGATTTTAAATACCGGGCGTTTAAGGGATCAGTGGCACACCATGACCCGCACAGCGCTCTCAGCAAAACTTAATCAACACAGCCCAGTACCCTATGTTGAAATTAATCCGGTTGATGCAAAAAACTATAACTTAACAGCAGGTGCCTTAGCAGAACTAGAAAGTGGATGGGGCAAAATGTTGGCTAGAGTTAAGATAACAGATGATCAAACACTTGGTAATGTCTTTGTACCGATGCATTGGACGGCACAGTATGCCAGTAACAGTCGTATGGGCGCCTTAGTTAATCCAGAAGTTGACCCGATCTCTAAACAACCTGAAAGTAAACACACACCTATTCGCATCAAATTATACCAAGCAGTTTGGCAAGGCTTTATTCTATCCAAGGCTCAATTAGACTTGTGTGATGTAAGTTATCGGGTGAATAGTAAAGGTGACTTTTTTTATCGTTATGAAGTCGCGAGCCAAGAATTACCGGATCCGTGGTTTAATACACTTAAAGATACCTTAAACGCTAACAGTGCAGAAAAACCAGAATGGCAAATCTATCAAGATGCTAGTTTGGGATGTTATCGTGCGGCACAGTTTATTAAGGGTCAATTAAATGCTGTTATCTTTATCGCGGCTGATCATAAGCTACCCGAACGCAGTTGGTTAAGCAGTTTATTTGCTAAAGTAACACTTGAACCCGCAGAGCGCAGGGCGCTCCTGAGCGGACAACCTCCTAAAGGTAGTCATGAGTCAGGCAAAGTGGTCTGCGCCTGTTTTAATGTTGGTGAGAAAACGCTACGCGCATGTATTAAAGAAAAACAATTCAAAACGCATCAAGAAGTAGGGCAATGTTTAAAAGCTGGTACTAATTGTGGTACGTGTATTTCTGAGATTAAAGCACTGTTATAAAAGAGTATTTAACTAAACTTCATTTACATAAAACTTGGTATCACTAAATTTATGATTAACGCCTCAGATAAACCTCTAATTATGGGCATATTAAATGTTACGCCAGATAGTTTTTCAGATGGAGGATACTTTAATAGCATTAATTCCGCATTGGTGCATGTTGAAAAAATGTTAACTGATGGTGCTGATATTATTGACATTGGGGGGGAATCAACTAGGCCTTATTCCATATCAGTTTCTTCTGGCGAACAAGTTCAACGAGTTATACCTATTATTAAAGCAATTCGTAGTCATTTATCAACTACTGTGCCCATTAGTATTGATACCCGAATTAGTTCTGTGGCAAAAATGGCTTTGGCTGAAGGTGCTAATATTATTAATGATATTTCTGCAGGACAAAATGATCCAAATTTATTAAAAGTTGCCGCTGAGTATAATTGTCCAATTATATTGATGCATATAAAAGGCACGCCTCAAACAATGCAAAATAATCCGACTTATCGTGATGTTGTTTCTGAGGTGTTTTCTAGTTTAAAAAAGAGTGCAGAAAACGCAAAAGAAGCGGGTATTAAAGAGGATAAGATTATATTGGATCCTGGTATAGGTTTTGGAAAAACTAATGAGCATGATTTAACGCTACTTGCTTCTTTAGATCAATTGGTTAAAATTGGATATCCTATTTTGTTAGGCACAAGTAGAAAGAAATTTTTTAATAGTATTGAAGCAATAGTTAATCCTGAAGATTTAGCACTTGCTACATCGGTGACAACGTCTTTAGCGATAATGGCCGGTGTTAAAATAATTCGGGTACATGATGTTAAGGAAAATAAGCAATCATTAGAGGTTGCTTGGGCGATAAAGGAAAGCTCAAATTAACTCAATTTATAGTTAAACACCATCAGTACTTAAAGTCGTTAGATGATTCCCCTCTTTTATTAATAAAAGGGGGGGACAAATAAATAGGATTATTTATAATCCTTTATAGTTCTTAGCTGTTTCTTTAGTGATCACTTCAATACCTGTATCAATGCGTTTAGGCATTTTTATGCCCTTGGTGGCTTGCCATAATGCCAATACAGTCCAGTAACCCTGCATTTTCGGCTTGGTGGAGGCTGAAGATTCTGAAACACCTTCATTTATAAGATCAATCATTTGAGGAAGATTATCTAGTCCCACTGATGATACTTTACCTACTTTGCCTGCTAGTTTAATAGCCTGAGCTACCCCAATAGGCCCTGCTGCATCACATGATACCCATCCTTTAAGATTGGGGTGTGCCCTCATAATTTTACTTGCTTGAGATTCTGCAATTGAGATTTCATCTTTATCAACTCCTTTCGCGACCAGTTTGATGCCCGGATGTAGTTTGAAAACTGTTTCATGACATTGGGCGCGTATTAGATGATTTGGTGCTGTGGGTACGCCCATCATAATCGCTACTTCACCTCTGCCACCTATGAGTTTAACTAACTTATTAGAAGCAATTTTAGCTTGCTCACAAAAATCATTACCAATACTGGTGAGTTCCATGCCTTCTGGTGATACTGAATCAAATAAAGTGATTTTTATATCGTGTTTTAAAGCATCTTCAAGAGCAATTCTGTTAGTTTTTTCATCTACTAAGTCGATTGCAATGCCATCTGGATGGAAGTTGATTACATTTTCAATAATTTGATTTTGTTCAAAGGCATCTGCTTTTTTGGGAGCACGATATTCAATTATAAACTTAGCTCCGGTTGATTCTTCGAGCATTTCTGCGGCTAGTTTTGCTCCGTCATGGACTTGATCAAACCATGGGTTTGTATCTTTCGGAATGATCACAAAATGATAGGATGTTTTTTTTTCTGCAAAACTTAACAACGGAACAAAAAAAATCGCAATCAGTAAAACGGTTAATAGACTTTTCATATTATTTTCTATTTATAAAGTAGGTTATTTTTAATAAAGCGTTTTATTCTATGAGTTGTTGTGTTTGCATAAAATCCCCTTGACCCAAGTGGCAGTATATATAATTTAGAGTAGATAAAGTAATTTTAGAATATACGGTATGGACAACTATAATTAAATACTTAGGTTTTGCTGAGACACTACGTCAAGTTTTGTAAGCTGATTAACAGCTGTAAATTTAAATGATTTGGATGCTTAAATTGATAATCTCTAGATAATTTATGATACTTGGATTAAGACTCTCAGGACATTAACAAATTAACTGATAAAACTTAATTGTATGTTGATTCAGGTCTCTTTATATTGTTTGGGAAAATATTCAAGACATATCCGCTAGAAAAGGATTCTGGCTAAGTTGGCAATTTATAGGCTTGAGTCGGTTTATAGCCAATCCTCAATGTGTTCAATCGAATAGTACACTGATCCCCTTTTATCGTGATCTAGAAAATCAAGAAAGACGATTCTCATATATAATCAGATATTTGAAAGCTATGATAAGAAAAAATATTTAAATAAAGAAAATTTGAGTGATAGGTCGATTAATAAATAAAAGGTGATAAGTATGTCAAATAACGTAATTGCTCCACAGAAACAAATGACCGGAATGTTTGGTAATCCAGTAGCTGAAAATCCTATAGACCTAATGTTTGATGCAGTTTATAAACACTATGGACTTAATTGGCAATTTTGGAAAATGAATATAAATTCTTCCTCTGAAATTCCTGTTGCAATAGCAGGTGCAAAGGCGATGGGCTTTGCCGGTTTTTGTATCACGGTTCCATATAAAATAGATGTTATAGATACGCTTGATGCCTATGATGATGATGTGAGAGTGATAGGTGCGGCTAACTATGTTACTTTTGAACAAGGTCTTATGATTGGCCACAATAATGATGGTAAAGGCGTCGTTAAAGCAATTGAAAAAGTAACTTCTATTGCGGGCAAGCGTGCTGTTATGTTGGGTGCGGGGGGGGCTGGTCGAGCAATGGCAGTAGAGATTGCGCGTGCCGGTGTTTCACATTTAACTATAATTACCCGCCGTGAATCTCAAGGTGTTGAGGTTGCAAATTTGGTACAACGTGCGACGGGGGTTCCTACCGAATGGGTCTGTTGGACAGGTAATATTGCCCTACCTGAGGGAACACAAATTCTACTCAATGCAACGCATCTTGGCGCTTTGCCAGAACGAGAGTCCGTGCCGATTGATTGGAGTACCTTATCAGTAGAAGCAACAGTAGTTGATGTTATTACTAATCCTAGAATTACTCCATTTTTGGAAACAGCTCGTGAAAAGGGGTGTTTTGTTGTTGATGGAGTTGATATGCTGGTTCAGTTAGCTATGCAGATTTTTGAGGCTTGGACAGGGATTACTCCAGATGAGTTGATTTTTCAGAGCGCTGTAGAGAAGGCTTTAGGTGAGTAATAAGTAATTATAAAAGATAGTGAAAAAATTCATTTAAGTTTCTGAATTAATGAGGAATGACGGTATGAGTGTTAGACTCGATTTTGTA
>CANGLL010000063.1 GCA_947454605.1 Methylococcaceae bacterium
ACATATTTGTTTTCGTAACGATTAGTGACGTATGCGGGCACCCATATGCCGTCCTTTGGATATTCAACATAAACCACTTCTTTGGCAATAGTTTGTTCATGTGAAGCAAACATGTTGATTACTTTTTTTATGACTCGGTATACAGTGCTAATAAAAGGAATTTTGCTAATAATTAAATCAAATAAGTGAATGACCCATGATCGCCCTTTCTCGGCAATAGTGCTGCCAATCCAAATTAGTAAAACAAAACTAAAGACAAAAAATATTCCGGTATATAAATAGTTGTCTGAAAAGGCGTAGACAACTTTGAAGAGATCAGATATCAGATCTTTTACGAAAAAAATGATCTGTAAAACAACGACAATTGGAATGACTGAGAATGTACCTATCAAGAAATAGTTGAATAGTTTTTTTGTGAGTTCGCTCATGATATTCCTCGTATTAAAGTGCTTATGTAAAGTTTAAATCACGTCTGTGATGATTTTTGCTTTGTTGATTATCTGAATAGGTTAGCAGAAATAGTCTGTTTACTAAATGTTAATTTTAGTCGGCAGTGCTTGGGATTAATAATTCTTAATTACAGGCGTGAGTATTTAAATTATAAGTGTTGTTTGTGTTTTACTATGTCTAGAAAATCATTCTGTTTTATGAGTGCTCTTGGTTTAATTTATTGAGTTGAGTTGTTGATAATATGCAAAAAAATGTTTTGATAACAGGGGCAGCAAAGCGAATTGGTGCGGCTTCTGCACGGTTGTTACACGATCAAGGTTGTAATGTTTTTCTACATTATAGATCTTCCGAGGCTGAGGCTTTGGCATTGTGTGAGGATTTAAATAAATTAAGACCTAATTCCGCATTTGCGATGCAAGCGGAGTTAACGAACAATTTAGAATTGGAAGCTTTGGCGACTAAGGCGTCTGAGATTTGGGGGGGATTAGATGTGTTAGTTAATAATGCGTCTTCTTTTTATCCAACAACAATTTCTGATGTTACTGAGCAGGATTGGGATGATTTGTTAGGAAGTAATTTGAAGGCGCCCTTTTTCTTAGTAAAAGCTTTATCGAATACATTGGCAAAAAATCAAGGTTGCGTGGTTAATATTGTTGACATTCATGCTGAGAGAGGACTAAAAGACTACCCTGTTTATAGTATAGCTAAGGCTGGGTTAGTGGCTATGACTAAGGTTCTGGCAAAAGAATTAGGACCGGATGTGAGGGTTAATGCAATTGCCCCAGGTGCGATTATTTGGCCCGAGGCATCGGAATCAGTTGACCAGCAACAAGAAATTCTGCAGAGGGTTGTGTTAAAGCGTCAGGGTCAACCTGACGATATAGCTAAAGCGTTAAGTTTTTTAATTGAAAATGCAAATTATATGACGGGGCAAGTTTTAACGATTGATGGTGGTAGAACATTATTTTGTTAATCAATGGGCTAGTGTTTAGTCTTCTGAATTAGCGTATCCAATTGGGGGTGATGCGTTTTTGACTTAACTTTGATTTGTCATAGTTTAGCCAAATGGACGCATAACTTTGTTGGCTAATTGGGTGCTTTAAATCAGGTGCTATTTCAGCTAAGGGCTCAAGTACAAAAGCATAGCGTTCTATTTCGTCACGTGGAATTTGTAATCTTCCATCATTAATAACCAAGTCATCATAAAGTATGAGGTCTAAATCTAGGGTCCGTGATGAGAATTTTTGGCTGTTACGAGAACGACCATTCTCTAATTCAATTTGTCGTAGCGTCTTGGCGGCATCTTTAACTGCTAAAGTCGATTTAAATCCTACAATCAGGTTATAAAAAGTGTCGCCTATAAATCCAACGGCTTCAGATTCGTAGATACTTGAAATAGTCAGTGTGCCAAAGTGGTTTTTAAGCGCATCTAAACTGGCGGGAATGTGTTTATCTTTGTCTATATTGCTACCTATGCTGATATATCCTTGATGCATAGTTTATTTTTCTCCTCGTTCAATTATGATGCCCACATCGCTTGCTCCTCGAATAGCACCTTTTTTATTCAAAGTGATTTTTACCCAAGGTACATTGAATTCATTAATAATAATGTTTGCAATTTCAGAAATTAACGTTTCAACTAGAAAGAAGTTGCTTTTTTCTACATAAGATATGATGCGTTTAGAGACGGTTTTGTAGTCAAGTGTGTATTGAATATCATCAGTTTCAGCTGCTTTTTGAATATCAAATGCCATTTCAATATCGAGTGCAATAGTTTGTTTAGTTTCTCTTTCCCAATCATAGATTCCGATAATAGTTTCTATTTCGAGGCCGCCTAAAAAGATGATATCCATGTTTATTTCCGGTTATTATGTGCGCTTTAAAATGTGTAAGTATCAGTCAAATGTGGATGTCTTACAAGTTCTGATGAGGAAAGATTTAAATGATTGAATGGTTGTTTGTCCCCGCGGCTTATTTTATAGGCTCAATTTCTAGTGCAATTATAATTTGTAAGTTGATGGGGTTGCCCGATCCCAGAGAGCAAGGATCTGGAAATCCAGGCGCTACGAATGTTATGCGTATTGGTGGAAAAAAAGCAGCGGCTATGACCTTGTTGGGGGATTTGTTAAAAGGTTTGTTGCCTGTTTATTTGGCAAAAGAACTAGGTGTTTCAGTCGAGCTTATCGCAATTACAGGTGTTGCGGCGTTTTTAGGACATCTGTATCCGGTGTTTTTTAAGTTTGCCGGTGGTAAAGGGGTGGCTACTTCAATTGGAGTCTTGTTAGGATTTTCTTGGGTGTTGGGTGCGGCGTTTGTAGGCACTTGGTTGTTGATTTATAAAGTAGGTAAGATTTCATCACTTTCGGCCTTATTTGCCTCTATTTTATCCCCTATTTACGCTTGGTATATTGTGGGTGATCTTTATTTGACAGGTGCTGCAGTTTTTATGATGCTCTTATTGTTGTGGCGTCATAGAAGCAATATACAGCGCCTAATAAAAGGAGAAGAGTAGTATTTTACTAAGAGATTTAATTCAAAGTTCGCTCATAGGCCAGCGGGGGCGAGCATAAATTTCTAGCCCTATGTTTGCACCGCTAACTAAACGCTGATAGCCGGCGTAAGCAATCATAGCACCATTGTCAGTGCAAAACTCGGGTCTAGGGAAGTATATGTCTGCTTGTTCTTTGATAACCATTTCGCTTAAACAAGATCTGATTTGTTGATTAGCACTTACGCCCCCGGCTACAACTAAGCGTTTAAGGCCAGTTTGTTGTAGTGCTCGTTTGCATTTAATAGCTAGGGTGTCTGCAACGGCTTCTTGGAAAGAAGCAGCAATATCGGCTTTTTCTTGAAAGGTCTTATTTGAAGCATTTATTGTATTGAGAGCAAATGTTTTCAAACCGCTAAAACTAAAATCTAAACCGGGTCTGTCTGTCATAGGGCGAGGGAATTTTATTGATGCCTGTCCTTGTATAGCGAGGGCTGATAATTTTGGGCCGCCTGGGTAGTCAAGTTCTAACATTTTGGCTGTCTTATCAAAAGCTTCCCCGGCTGCGTCATCAAGTGATTGTCCTAGTAGTTCGTACTCGCCTATGGCTTCAACTTTAACTAATAAGGTGTGGCCGCCAGAAATTAATAGCGCAATAAAAGGAAATTCAGGTGCGTTTTCTTCTAGCATTGGTGCCAGTAGGTGACCTTCCATATGATGCACAGCTATCGCCGGAATTTGCCAAGTCCACGCCAGACTTTGGGCTGTTGCAGCACCCACTAATAAAGCGCCGATAAGACCTGGTCCCGCGGTGTAAGCAATCGCATTGATGTCTGTTTTTTGTAAGTTACTTTCAGAGAGTGTTTGATTTATCAAGGGTACTAACTTACGAATATGGTCGCGCGAGGCAAGTTCTGGAACAACCCCGCCGTATTCGCTGTGCATGATGATTTGACTGTGTAAAACATGGTTTATTAAGCCTTTTTGGGGGTGATATATGGCTACTCCTGTTTCATCGCAGGAGGTTTCTATGCCTAAAACGTACATTGGTTTTTGAATTTTTTAAAAGTGAATGTATAATTGAGGGTTCTGTTTGTTCGTTGGATAAATATTATCCTTATACACACAATATTAACATAATTGGAATCATATAATGCCGTCAGTAAAAATTAAAGAAAACGAACCTTTTGACATTGCAATTCGTCGTTTTAAACGTGCTTGTGAGAAAGCAGGTGTATTAGCAGAAGTACGTCGTCGTGAGTTTTATGAAAAACCAACGGCTGAGCGAAAACGTAAAGGCGCTGCAGCTGTTAAACGCCATTTGAAAAAATTAGCGCGTGAGCGTTATGCGTTGAAAAACTTACGTCGCGGTCGTCCTGTTCTTTAATATCAGGCTTCAATGATGGAGTTATTAACAGATCGTATCAAGGAAGATATGAAAGCCTCCATGAAAGGAGGGCATAAAGCACGGTTAGGCGTGATTCGTTTAATTCTATCTGCAATTAAGCAAGTGGAAGTCGATGAGCGTATTGTGCTTGATAATGAAAGGACAATTTTAGTACTCGATAAGATGTTGAAACAACGTCGAGAGTCTATTAGGCTTTTTGCTGATGCAGATAGGCAGGACTTGATAGCAATTGAAGAAGCTGAAATTGCTGTGATACAAGATTTTCTGCCGCAAGCGCTTACGGATGAAGAAGTCGATTTAATGGTTGCTGGCGCAGTTCGAGAATCGGGTGCTGAGTCTGTTAAGGATATGGGTAAAGTAATGGCTTTACTGAAAACACAGATGCAAGGTCGTGCTGATATGTCTGTCGTTAGTGTCAAAATTAAGACTGCTTTAACTAAATAATACTTTGAGTCCGGCTAATTATGACCGGTAGAATTTCTCGAGAGTTTATTGATGAGCTTTTAGTGCGAGTTGATATAGTTGATTTAATCGATTCGCGCGTACCTCTTAAAAAAACGGGTAGTAATTATGTTGCTCGTTGCCCTTTTCATACCGAAAAATCCCCTAGCTTTTCAGTAAATCGTAGTAAACAATTTTTCCATTGCTTTGGTTGTGGTGCAAGTGGTAATTCCATAAGTTTTTTGATGGACTTCGGGCATTTAAGTTTTGTAGAGGCGGTTGAGGATTTAGCTGCTTTTGCTGGTGTATCAGTTCGAATGGATTCGAATGGAAAAGAGTTACAGAAGCCTGCGGGACAAAATTTAGGTAATTTGTATCTTTTGATGGAGCAGGTTGCAAACTACTATGTAGAAGAGTTGCGAAAAAATGCGGTTGCGATTGATTATCTAAAATCAAGGCAAGTTAAAGGAGAGATTGCTCGAGATTTTATGTTGGGTTATGCGCCTGATAATTGGGGGGGGGTCGCTAATCAATTCGATCAGAAATTATTGGTAGAGGCTGGTCTAGTAGTTGTTAAGGATGATGGCAAGGTCTATGATCGGTTTCGGAATAGGATTATGTATCCTATTCGAGACAAGCGTTCGCGTATTGTTGGTTTTGGTGGACGAGTTTTGGATGACTCGTTACCAAAATACTTAAATTCTCCTGAAACTTCTTTGTTCCATAAAGGTAAAGAGGTTTATGGGTTGTATGAGTTGCTCGCAAAAAATCCGAAGCCACAACGAATATTAATTGTTGAAGGTTACATGGATGTAATTGCTTTGGCTCAATATGGAATAAATTATTCAGTCGCTGCATTAGGAACAGCAGCGTCTCAAGCGCACCTTGATTTATTATTTCGATTCACTTCAGAGATTGTGTTTTGTTTTGATGGCGATAAGGCTGGGCGCGAAGCGGCTTGGAAGGTGATGGAGGCGGCTTTTTCTTCATTAAAAGATGGGCGGTCATGCAGAATAATGTTGTTGCCTGAGCAGCATGATCCAGACTCTTTCATCCGTAATGAGGGTGTTAATAGTTTTGTTGATAGAGTAACTAGTGCTCAGGTCTTGTCTGATTATTTCTACGAGCAAATTGCATCCGGGTTAAATCTTAATGAGATGGAAGCAAGAGCGCAATTAATAGCCAAGGTTAAACCTTACATAGAGAAACTACAAGAAAGCGCATTTAAAGAAATGATGTCGGCTAGGCTAAAGGAATTGTCAGGTGTTAAAAAAGTGGCAGCTTTAGAAAATAACCAAGTCACTATCGGTATGGCTACACGTAAGCCCAATACTCAAGAAATTAATCGGTTGTCATCTTCTCGGGTTGCTGTAGCTCTGCTTTTGCAAAAGCCTGAATTAGCCTATCTACTCGAAAAGCAAGAAATTGATTGGACCGGTATAGAGTTTAGAGGAGTTGAATTATTTAATAATATTCAAAGACTTATATTGGATAAGAAAATTGTGAATTCCGCTGTATTGCTAGAATATTATCGTGATTTGCCTGAAGAAAAAGCAGTAAAGGCTTTGGCGGTATTGGATGTTCATGTTGAGGAAGATAAGGTTGATGATGTTTTTTTTGATGCTTTAAATGGATTGCTCAAGCAGGCGCGCGAAGCGGGGATATTGAGATTGCAGGCAAAAGCACAAAATGAAGGCTTAAGTAGTGAAGAGCAGGACTTGTTGGTTGCTATGTTGGTGGGTAAGTGATTTACTTGTCTAATAACATATAGTATAATCCTTAGTTGATTAAAGTAGTGCTGGGCAACGCATTTAGTGAGTAAATAATGAATTCAGAACAGCAGCAGTCTCAGCTTAAACAATTGATTGCTAAAGGAAAAATGCAGGGTTATCTGACATTTGCCGAAGTGAATGATCACCTGCCAAGTGACATTGTTGATCCTGAGCAGATCGAAGATATAATTAGCATGATCAATGAGATGGGGATTCAGGTGTATGAAACTGCACCCGATGAAGACTCGCTCATAACAGATTCGGCGGCCTTAAATACTGATGATGAGGATGCTGAAGAAGTTGCCGCACTTGCATCAGTTGATAGTGAATTTGGTAGAACTACCGATCCAGTTCGTATGTACATGCGCGAAATGGGATCTGTTGAGTTGTTGACTAGAGCTGATGAGTTAAAAATAGCTAAGCGCATCGAAGAAGGTCAGCAGCAGTTAGTAAAATCTATTTCAAGATCTTGCTTTGTGGTTGATGAGTTTTTGAAATCTTTTGATTCAATATCCGATGAAGAAGGTGGTATCAAGTTAGGAGATCTGATTTCTGGATTTGTTGATCTAAGTGAGCCTGAAGATTTGGCGGTTACATTGCCTGCTATTGAAGGAGTTGAAGGTTCGGATGTTGATGTTGTTGTTGATGTTGTCGAAGAAACGGTAGTTGCTGTAGATGAAGATTTAAAAGGCCTTAATTATGATGAGGTTAAGGAAAAGGTTGAAGAGCTCAGGAAGCAGTTAAAAGTAGCATCTAGTGCAATAAAAAAACACGGATATACCAACCCAAAAACCGAAGAAGCGTTTGATTTACTTGCTGATTTATTCATGGAGTTTAAATGGGCGCCTCAATACTTAAAGAAGTTAACAACAATTATTCCAAACGGGATAGTCGTTGTACGTGAACAAGAAAGATTTATTCTAGAAGTCTTTGTTAAAGAAACAGGGATGTCTCGAAAAGACTTTATTGCAACATTTACAGAAAATGAGTCTAATTCTAAATGGTTAGATGGTCATTTAAGTGGTCATAGTTATTCAGAAGTATTAAAAGGCCGCGAAAAAGAATTAAGAAAAGCGCAAAAAATATTAGCTGATGTTGAAGCTGAATATGGATTGACTGTTAATGGTTTAAAAGACATTAATAGACGTATGACTATTAGTGAAGCTAAGGCCAGACGCGCTAAAAAAGAAATGATCGAGGCCAATTTAAGGCTAGTAATTTCGATAGCAAAAAAATACACCAATCGTGGTTTGCAGTTCTTGGATTTAATTCAAGAGGGTAATATTGGCCTTATGAAAGCGGTTGATAAGTTTGAATATCGACGTGGCTATAAGTTCTCAACCTATGCAACTTGGTGGATTAGACAGGCTATAACACGATCGATTGCTGATCAAGCTAGAACCATTCGTATTCCAGTGCATATGATTGAAACGATTAATAAACTGAATAGAATCTCTAGACAAATTTTGCAAGAGTTAGGCAGAGAAGCGACACCTGAAGAGTTAGCTGAGCGCATGGAAATGCCAGAAGACAAGGTGCGTAAAGTATTAAAGATAGCAAAAGAACCTATCTCAATGGAAACGCCTATCGGTGATGATGAAGATTCACATTTGGGTGATTTTATTGAAGATGCTAAGGTGCTATCTCCTGTAGAAGCGGCTACGATAGCAGGATTGAGGGAATCAACTCAGAATGTGCTAGCTGGCTTAACAGCTAGGGAAGCAAAAGTATTACGTATGCGTTTTGGTATCAATATGAATACCGATCATACGTTAGAAGAAGTTGGTAAACAGTTTGATGTGACACGTGAAAGAATTCGTCAAATTGAAGCTAAAGCCTTAAGAAAGTTAAGGCACCCATCTAGATCAGAGCAATTAAGATGCTTCTTAGATGGTGAGTAAATAGTATAGGGGCCCTTAGCTCAGTTGGTTAGAGCGTCCGACTCATAATCGGCAGGTCGTAGGTTCAAGTCCTACAGGGCCCACCATATA
Organism: Methylococcaceae bacterium; assembly: GCA_947454605.1. Classification (GTDB taxonomy): domain Bacteria; phylum Pseudomonadota; class Gammaproteobacteria; order Methylococcales; family Methylomonadaceae; genus Methylobacter_C. Next base: position 8,551 of record CANGLL010000063.1, read on the forward strand.
AAAACAATAGGCTGCTTTATGCAGCCTTTTGTGTATTCAGCATAGTTCATTAATATAAAGGTGGTGACGTGAGCAATAACTTTAGTTTTACATCAGAATCAGTTTCAGAAGGGCATCCCGATAAAGTAGCGGATCAAATATCCGATGCGGTACTTGACGCGTTATTAGAGCAAGATCCACGTTCACGGGTTGCTTGTGAAACACTGGTTAAAACAGGGATGGTTATTCTTGCCGGTGAAATCACGACAAATGCCTGGGTGGATTTAGAAGCTTTAGTCAGAAAAGTGGTTTGTGATATTGGTTATGACCACGGTGATATTGGTTTTGATGGCCAAAGCTGTGCGGTATTAAATGCGATTGGTAAACAATCGGCTGATATTGCCATGGGTGTGGATGAAGCAGACGACCATGAACAAGGTGCAGGCGACCAAGGCTTAATGTTTGGTTACGCTAGTAATGAAACCGATGTATTAATGCCAGCGCCTATTACCTATTCACATCTTTTAGTCAAACGTCAGGCAGAGGTGCGAAAAAACAATTCCTTACCTTGGCTTAGACCGGATGCGAAAAGTCAAATTACCTTCAGATATGAGAACAACAAACCGGTCGCTATTGACGCGGTGGTCTTGTCTACTCAGCATTCACCAGACATCAGTAACAAAGCATTACATGAAGCCGTGATGGATGAAATCATCCTACCGGTATTGCCTAAAGAATGGCTACACAAAGACACCAAATATTTCATTAACCCAACCGGTCAATTCATAATCGGTGGTCCCGTGGGCGATTGTGGCTTGACAGGTCGTAAAATCATTGTAGATTCTTACGGTGGCATGGCAAGACATGGTGGCGGAGCATTCTCGGGTAAAGATCCCTCAAAAGTGGATCGCTCAGCAGCCTACATGGCGCGTTATGTGGCAAAAAACATAGTGGCAGCAGGTCTTGCAGAGCGTTGTGAGATTCAAGTTTCTTATGCCATTGGTGTAGCAGAACCTACTTCAATTACCGTTGAAACCTTTGGTACCAGCAAATTAAGTGAAGATCGCTTAGTGCAAATCGTCAGAGACCATTTTGACTTAAGACCTAAAGGTTTGATCAATCAATTGGGGTTATTAAAACCAATTTATCAACCTACTGCGTCTTATGGACATTTTGGTCGTACTGAAGAGACCTTTAGCTGGGAAAAAACCGATAAAGTTGATGCATTGAAAGATGCGGCAGGTCTTTAATTAAATACACAAACTGGAAACTAAATGAGCCAACAAGATTACAAAGTTGCAGATATCGCTTTAGCGGCATGGGGTCGTAAAGAAATTAATATTGCTGAAACCGAAATGCCAGGCTTAATGGCCTTACGCGCTGAATTTGGGCAAGAGCAACCGTTAAAAGGTGCGCGTATTGCCGGTTGTTTGCATATGACTATTCAAACAGCGGTATTGATTGAAACGTTGACGGCCTTAGGCGCAGAAGTGCGTTGGTCATCTTGTAATATTTTCTCAACGCAAGATCACGCGGCGGCAGCGATTGCTGACGCTGGCATTCCTGTGTTTGCTTGGAAAGGTGAAACAGAAGCAGAAGCCGAGTGGTGTATTGAACAAACTATTGTGGGTACAAATGGCTGGCGCCCAAATATGATATTGGATGATGGCGGTGACTTAACCACCATGATGCATGATAAATTTCCAGAATTAATGGCTGATGTAAAAGGTCTATCAGAAGAAACCACCACCGGTGTGTTACGTTTATATGAAATGGTCACAAAAGGTACGTTAAAAGTACCTGCGTTTAACGTAAACGACTCAGTGACCAAATCTAAATTTGATAACTTATACGGTTGCCGTGAGTCTTTAGTAGACGGTATAAAACGCGCCACTGACGTGATGATCGCCGGAAAAATTGCCGTGGTTTGTGGTTATGGTGACGTAGGTAAAGGCTGTGCGCAATCTTTACGAGGTTTAGGTGCAACGGTATGGATTACTGAAATTGATCCTATCTGTGCATTACAAGCAGCGATGGAAGGCTATCGCGTCGTAACGATGGAAGAAGCAGCACCCTTAGCTAATATCTTTGTGACAGCAACCGGTAACTTCAGTATTATTACCCATGACCACATGGTAGCGATGCGTGACCAAGCGATTGTTTGTAACATCGGTCACTTTGATGCAGAGATAGAAATTGCCTCATTGCGTCAATACGAATGGGAAAACATTAAACCGCAAGTG
>CANGLL010000064.1 GCA_947454605.1 Methylococcaceae bacterium
GTCTGCTTTTTACATAAAGGCTGAGCAGTAACCATGATTAAGGCTAAATCACCGGCTTGATTCTGATGCAAGCTGGTTAAATTGCCGGTTAATTGCAGAACGTCATGCGTATCTAAAGCCAAATCGATACTGATGGATTGTGGGGGAATTTCTGCAAAACCTGCGGCTAATAAAGTTTGGTACTGCGTCCAAGCACCCGTTACAGCGGTTGTTAAACCATCAAAGGTTAATTTAGAAAATCCGGCTAAAGGCAAACAACCCGTGGCTGATAAAGTTTGATAGCGTTGCTTAAAAACACCATCGGGTTCCACAGTCGGATGAGCTTTAAGCGCTGCCAACAACGTATCAGTATGCTGGTAAATTTCTAAATGATTAAAGCCAAAGGGCTCATTATCTTCACTGATGGCATTATCGTCATCAAAACTAAACTTTAATGTTTGCTGACAAAAAGTCTTTACCGGCGCTTTTAAAAACCGCGCTAATGCTTCAATACTTAACACTTTAGGCGCTTCAAAAGCCTGCGATTTAATAGCACTCACGCCGCGTTTATCGGTGTCCGTTTCATGCCATTCTTTAGAATAGGTAAATAACCGCGGATCTGTGGTGGTTTTAAGATAGTTAACACTAAAGGGCTGTAAAGGATGCGCTAGCGTAATAGCGGGCATATCTAGGCTATAACTTTGGTCGATAAAATCGCGTAATTGACTGACAAAAACCGATGGTGGAATCTCGGTGTTATCTCTAATGCTACGCCCTACCCAACTGATATAGAGTTGTTGTCTAGCAGACATTAAAGCTTCTAAAAATAAATAATGATCATCTTGACGACGCGACCGATCACCAGGACGATAATGCCCGCGTTGCCCCATTAAATCGAAGCTCTTAATTTGTTGGCTACGCGGAAATTCACCATCATTAATACCCAGCAGACATACCACTTTAAAAGGAATGGCGCGCATTGGCATTAAAGTACAAAAATTAACCCGACCACTTAAAAAGCGTTGCTGTAAATTGGGCTCATCAACTGCCGTTAACCAAGTTTCTTTAACAATATTTATCGGGATTAAATCGTCATCAGCCAACTTAGCTTGTGAGCAGTTTATTTGCCACTGCGTCAAAGCCTGCCTTAAAGTGGCCAGCGTTTTTTGCTCGCGTTCTTGCGTTGAAACAAAAAAATCATCGAGTAAATTGCCTAATAACTGCACCCAATCCTCTACGCTATGGGCTTGCCTTAACTGATCCACATAAGCCGCTAACATCTCTTGCAAGTTAGCCAAGCCACCTAAATATTGCGCCTCTAAACCGCCGATATTGGCATAAGGTTCTATACCCTTAAAGCTTTGCCCTGCCCCCACGGCGTAACCCAATAACAAGCGTTGTAAACCAAACTGCCACGTATTAGCCGTTAATTCATCAGGCATCGCTACTGCGGACTTTCTTTGCTGGCTATCCAAGCCCCAACGAATACCGGACTCTTTAAGCCATTGATGCAATTTAGGAATAGCCGATTCATCAATACCAAACTGCTTTCTTAGGGCCGGTACTTCTAGTAAGCCCAAAAACTCACTCACCTCAAAACGTGAATCCGGTAAATTTAGCAATACTTCAACGGCATTTAATAAGGGATTTTGGCCACGCTGTTGTTGGTCGGCCAAACTAAACGGAATATAGCGTTTATCTTTTTTATCAATTTGCCCAAATACAGCCCGAATATGCGGGGTATAGGTATTAATATCCGGCACCATGATAATAATATCGCGCGGATGCAAACTAGGATCCGCATTAAAACGCGCTAACAATTGATCATGTAAAATTTCAACTTCGCGCTGAGGGCTATGGGCGATATGAAACACTAAAGATTCATCTATTTGATTGATAGGTATCGGCGTTTCAGGCACGGGTTCTAAATCTAGAATGGCTTGCTGTACCTGTTGCAATAAACTGCGTTGTGCTTTATTAGCGCCGTAATCCTCAAATAAATCAATTTTGTGATTCGGCCAACCCCAAGACTCATAAGCACTTTTTTCATCAAACACATCGAGTAAACGCAAATAATCTCGACCTTGTTTACCCCAAGCCGCTAACAAGGGATTAGCGTGTTGATGTAAGTCTGCAAGACTTAAATCAACACTCATTCCGGGTTTATAAGTTTGACGCTGCCGCTCGGCTTTTAAGAGTTCTTTGTCTTCAATAATATCTGCCCAATAATGCTGACACGGATTATGCACAAACAGCACTACCTGACAAAACTGAGAAATTTTTGCCAATACCTCTAGGGCTTGTTGGGGTAAAGAAGACAAACCAAACACGATAACGCGTTTAGGTAATTTTGGCTGACTGTTATCAATCTGCGCCATAAACTCAGCATGAACCGCCGCCCGACTGTTGATAAATGCATTATCAACGCCCACATCTTTTAAGATATGTCGCCATAGCAAAGCTTGCCAGCGCTGGGCATCGGGGAGTTTTTGTGGCTGACCTTGCGCATCTCTTAACACATCCTGCCCAGCCGCCCAGTCTGATAACCAATCAGACCGATACACCTGATACTGATCGTATAAATCGGCTAACTGTTCTGCTAATTGATAACGCTTACGCGCTTGCGTATCGTTATGTAAAAACTGCTGTAAAACCTCAAAACCCGCACTATCAACAACCGTGGGTAGCAAGCGATACAAACGCCAGACTAAAGTGCATCTAGCCAGTAATTGCTCAGTAGAAATTTTATCTGCTAATACCGCTCGATACACTTGCCAAATAAAGCTGGCGGGTAATTTAACTTCTAAGGATGCGGCAATGCCTAAGGCACTGTTTTGCGCTAAGTTCTGTTTAAGCCACTGCGCCATGCCACTGTTATTAACTAAAAACACCTCTTGCTCTAAAGGCGCTAAGGGATGCTCTTGTAACCAATAAGTCACCACTTCTAATAAAGATTCCAGCTTATTCGCATGGATAACAGCAATACCTTTATTGAGTGATGAAGAGGGCTGCGCAGTGGTCATTGAAGGTCGCCTCAAAAAATAAATAATATAGTGTGCAGAGTTTACACAAACATTACGACAGATTGAGACGCTTTAAGAATTATTTTAATGATCACTCTCTGTCATCATTTATAAGGTTTGATTGGCTAATAGTAAGAGAAACGCTAGGCGGGATTATTGACATAACGTTTACACAACTCATTAACATCCTTTATCATGCGATCACGTAATTCAACCGGTTCTAAAACCTCAATGGCTGAACCATATCCTCTAACCCACCACACTAATTGCTCTGTATAATGTACGGTTGCTTTTACCAATACATAACCGGGCTCATAGGGAATAATTTCTTGATCTTTAGATAATGGTGTTTCTGTCAGATATTTTGCTGATTTCTCTTCAAATATACATTTAAAGGTAATTTCTTTTAATGATGTAGTGGCGTTCCCCGCAGTCCATGCAAATCCCATGTGACCTTTTTCTAAATAGTCTTGCAAACTTATATCTAATGGATCTGCATCGACAGGTAATTGTTCGGCATTCTTAATACGATGCAAAGCAAACTGACGTTCCTCACCCGTATCTACTTTTACCGCTATTAAATAGATAATGTGTCCCCTGAAAACCAAACCTAAGGGATTAACGGTGTATTGACTGCGTTCACCGTCTAAGCGCACATAATCTAATTTAAGCTTTTTGTTTTCTAACAAGGCGGTACTAATCACTTGTTGAAAATCAGCATTGATATCAGGTGCTAACAAGGGCTGAACGGGATGAACAACTGCAATCTTTTCTGGCCATTTAACTAAAGCATTGCCTTCTAAGCTGTGTAACACTTTATCGGAATAATCAAAGAAAGGTTCTAACTCTTTTAAAGTCGCTTCAGGAAATAATTGGCTCAAATACTTCTTAACCAAAATAAATGATAATGCCTGATTGGGAGATAAACCAGAGAGAAGTATTACTTTTGCTTTGTCATTCCAATACCAACCAAAGCCACCGTCTTTAAGCATCTTACTTTCGATATCCATAAATACTTCAGCCAAAGCATTCATGTCGCGTTGAACAGTGCGAGCACTCACCTCAACGCCTTTATCTGATAAGAAATCTCGAATTTCGGGTACCGATACCGGATTTGATGCTCTGCAATTTTGTAGCTTTTCTAAAATTCGATGATGACGATTGATTTGGTCGTTCATAAGCGCTCCGGCAACTTTTGATTTAATGTCCTTAAAAGGTCTCAGTAAGGCTAATGGTTGTATAACTTTTTAGCTTCCTATAAACTTGGTTTTGAGCAGAACATGCTTATATAAAACAGATATATTAAAACAATAATAACACTAGGAACTAAGATGAGCACAACAGAAACCCCATTAAGCCTTTATGAAAGAATTGGCGGCGCTGCAGCAGTTGATGCTGCCGTTGAAGTTTTCTATAAAAAAGTAATAAATGATTACCGTATTAACCGTTTTTTTGATGGCGTTGATATGGCTAAACAAGTTGCAAAACAAAAAACCTTTTTCACTATGGCCTTTGGTGGTCCTAATAACTATACAGGTGCAGATCTTCGCAGTGCGCACTCAAAATTAGTAAAAATAGGGTTAGGTAATGACCAATTTAATGCTGTTATGGAACACTTAGGAGACACTTTAAAAGAATTAAAAGTGCCTCAAGATCTTATTGAAGAAGTAATGACCCTTGCGGAAGGTACTCGTAGCGACGTATTGGGCAAATAAGAAATATCAACGTGGATTAAGATCCGTTAATCCACGTTTAATTTATGCTTATTCGTTATTTGCAAAAAAAACATAATTTCTTTTCATCCATTGGCATAAATCGCCTATCATAATACCTTAGAGTAAAGTACAGCTCGCGCTGGGTGAGCTAGTAAATAAATGAGGATTTCATGAAGCAGTTGGTTTTATCTATTATTTTTCTTATCACACTAGGTTTGGGACATGAGGCCTATGCAGAAAAAAGTTATAAAACATCTCATGAAACACTCCAATGCGCCGCCTTTAGTACTTATGTAGGCAAATTAAACCCCAATTATGGCGCACATCCCTCAAAAGAATTAATCAACACACTGCTTGATCAACTCATAAAACAAACCCCCTTTCGTTGCATCATGACTTATGGTGTACTTAATGGCTTAGAAACCGTATTTAGTGCGGCAGAAGCCAAACACATCAAAGTGATTTCTACTATTTGGATTGATAATGATATTAACGTTAACAGTCAATCTATTGAGAAAGGCATTGAAGTTGCCAAAGCCTATCCTAAAACGATTATAAAACTGAGTTGTGGTTCAGAAGTAAGAACTCGTCACGGCAATGCATTTGATGGTGAAATTAATCGCTGTATTGATGCGCTTCACAATGCGGGCGTAAAACAACCTGTCACTACTATTGATACATGGTGGCAATGGTGTAACCAATCATCAGAATGTCAAAGGAATAGCTTTGCTGAGAAAGTAGACTGGGTCGGCGTTAACATTTATCCTTGGTGGGAAAATCAATATTCAGGTATTCACACCTGCATTCCTGCTGAAAATGCCGCAAACTTTCAAACAACCCGCCTTACTGATATAAACAAAGCCTACCCTGACAAAGAACTTATTTTAACCGAATTTGGTTGGCCCAGTGGTCCTGAAGGCGGTAGCACAACCAATGTAAAAACCGGTGAAAAATGTGGCATTGCCAGCAAGAAAAATCAGAAAATGGTCATTGAATCTACTTTTAAACAACTAGCCCAAAAGAAATGGTCTGGTGTAGTATTCGAAGCATTCTCTGAAGATTGGAAACCTGCAGAAGAAGGTCCATTTGGAAAGTATTGGGGGATTTGCCAAGGTGAGACTCCTTATACTTGTGCAGGAAAATTTAAAATATCTAAATAAAGACCACATTAATATTAACATTTTCAGACTGACCTAAATGAATATAGCAAAAAAGATATACCTTATATTGATACCTGCATTGTTATTGTTAACAACACAAATCAGTTATGGGCAACATGCTGAAATCATTATTGATGCAGAAAATGGTAATGTTATACATGAAGCTAACGCCACACATTCTTGGTTTCCAGCCTCTCTCACTAAGGTAATGACCTTACATGTGACATTTGAAGCACTTAAAGCTAATCAAATTCACTTACACGACACACTCAGAACATCATCTCATGCAGCAAGACAACCTAATAGTAAATTAGGCTTAAGAACAGGCGAGCTCATTACAGTAAGAGATGCCATTTTGGCTTTAATTACGCGTTCTGCAAACGATGCTGCGGTAGTATTAGCTGAAGGTCTAGGGGGTACAGAAGAAAACTTTGCTGTAAAGATGACTGAAACAGCCCATAAATTAGGCATGTACAACAGTCATTTTATGAATGCAACCGGGTTACCTAACCAATGGCAAGTCACCACGGCTCATGATTTGGCTATTTTAGCGTGGAAGACTCAACGTAATTTCCCTGAATACTATCCTTATTTTGCTTCTCATAACTTCTTGTTTAAAGGCCGTGAACTTAGGGCTATTAATAAGTTCACAAACACTTACCCTGGTGCAGAAGGCATGAAAACAGGTTTCACCTGTGGCTCTGGCTATAATTTAATTTCATCAGCAAGTCAAAATGGCAAACGTTTAATCGGGGTTGTTTTAGGTGGCATGACCAGTCCTGAGCGATATCAATTTATGATCAACATGATGAATAATGCTTTTTCAAACAAATACTTCAGTCCAAATCTTAACATTACTACAATGTCTAACAATGATGCTGGCACCCCACCCTATCAATTGGGTTGTGGTAATGTTTCACCTAATCCCTTTAAAACTGGGGTAGATACCATTAATGAAACGCCAGTATACATACCTAGACAGGCTCATGCCAAAAGACACAAAGTCGCTATTAAGGCTGAGAAGCATGTTGCGCATCCAGTGATAAATAAAAAACCTATTTATCTTAAAGCTATTAAAACAACCGCTCACGCTCCTGAAAAAAAAATAAAACCCTTAAATAATGCTAAAGTAAGTAAAATACCTCATAAAGATCTGGCTAAACCCCATTATAATAAACCAAATTATCATCAATCTTAAGCATTTAACTATAAGTTCAAGACAGGATCAATTATGAATATGCCAAAAATAAATCTTGATAAATCGTTGCTAAATAGTCTATTTCTATCAATTACTTTAGCAGGTTGCGCATCTACCAATCCCGCACCCACTAATGACCCTTGGACAGGATGGAACCACGGAACACAAAACTTCAATGACAAGCTTGACAAAAATGTTTTGAAACCGTTAGCAAAAGGTTATCAATATATTACCCCCACTTTTGTTAATAATGGAATTACCAACTTCTTCAGTAACATCAATGATATCGGTGTTACTTTTAATGATTTATTCCAACTAAAATTCTCACAAAGTGGCCAAGATGCTAGCCGATTTTTATTAAATACCACAGCCGGTGTAGCTGGTTTTGTTGATGTAGCTGACAGATTAGACTTGCCAAAACATAATGAGGATTTTGGCCAAACCTTAGGATTTTGGGGGGTTCCCTCAGGTAATTATTTAGTATTGCCTTTTTATGGTCCTAGCTCACCCAGAGATACTCTAGGCTTAATTGGTGATGCTGCACTCAACCCATTAACCTATGTTTCTATCTTTAGTGGTGGCGCTGTAAACGCAATAACCGGAGGGGCAAGAGCCTTAGACGTAGTTGATCACAGAGCTGAACTAATGACTAATGAAAAAATTCTTGATGAAAGCTCCGTTGACCGTTATGATTCTTTAAAGAGTTCTTATCAACAAAACAGAGAATATCTAATTAATGATGGCAAGACCAATAACACCAATGATCCTGACCTACTTGATGATAGCTCAGATACCTCTGGATCATCAAAAGTTAAAGGAGGAGTCTCATCAGGGAGTAGCAATAATAATGAAAAATATTTAAAATTATCTACGCCTAACTAACTCATAAAAACAGATAACGAGTCTAGTTTAAATTAAAAGCTAGGCTCGTTATAAAATGTTTTAAGAACTTAAATGCCGTTTGGAAAATCGTAGCTGTAATGCTTTCGTAATGGTTTAACCACTTCCCACTGGCTATCTAAGCCCGCATGAAAAGCAACTAAATCACCCGCTTTAACTAACACAGGTTCACCACTTGCAGGTGTTACTAATATCTCACCCTCAAGTAAATAAGCACACTCTGTTTCATCAAAATCTATAGGAAACTTGGATACTTCTTTTTCCCAGATTTCCCAAGATGCCACGCCCAACTCTTTTAAACGCTCTTCACTGGGGTTATGCTCAATAGTAATTTTGCTCATTTTTAATCCTAAATTTATCTAATTTGAAGGAGCAATTGTATCATTTGCTCAACAGGCTTACCATTTGCCATGTTGCCCATGCTCTTCAATAAATTTGCTTGCTCCACTCAATTCATTATCTATCTCAAAGCAAAACTTCTCTGTTCCATCACCATAATCTTCAAGTTGGGCGACTTCCACCTCATATTCCGTAGCTTCTGAAATCAACTCACCATCTTGATCAAACTCGGCATTAACACCATAGCAATCACCGTAAACACCTACCAACAAGTTCTCATAAATACCGAGGTATCTCTCTTCCTCAGATCCATACTCCTCATCTGGCGTCCAGATAGCCAATAAAGGCTGATACTGTTTTTCAAATTCTTTTGCTATTTCTATCTTATTTAGATTGTTAGTCATTGATTTATTTTATTTGTATTTTGATAAACTTATTCAGTAGTATTGGCAATTATTTTATGTATTCGCTTTGCATTAAGCGCAATAATGACCAAAATAAATGGAATAGATAAGCCCTCTACTAACTCAGAATTAACTTTCCATCCATATGCATGTAACGCCTCAGAAAACTTACCAATGATACTAGCGGCATAGTAAGTAATCGCAACCATAGAAATCCCTTCAACCATTTGCTGCATGCGTAATTGCATTTTTGCCCGCAAATTCATAGATGAAAGTAAACCTTGATTTTGCCTTTCGATAATTATGTCCACACGTGTTCGTAATAATTGACTCGCGTTACTCACTCTTTCAGACAATAACGTAAATCGATGAGATACTGACTCACAGGTGTTAACAGCGGGCTCTAAACGTCTTTTAATAAATTCGCCTAAAGTTTGAATCCCTTGAATCCTTACTTCTCGTAAATCATCTAGTCGCTGTCCCACTAATTTGTAGTAGGCACTTGCAGCGGCAAACCTAAAATGGTTACTCGATATATAATTTTCAACCTCTGCCGCTAAATTAGTCAACTCATCTAACAATAAAGCATCATCTTTGTCCTGCATCGTCATTGCATTGGTGATGGTGTATAACTGCCGATCAGATTTATTGAGGGCTGGATAAAGACTTCTAGCAATAGGAAATGCCATTAAAGCCATCACACGATATACTTCAATTTCAAATAAACGCTGTAATAAACGTCCAGCTTGTTGAGCTCTTAGGTCATGATCAACTATTAAAAAACGACTGAATCCATCGACATGTATTCTAAAATCGGTAAATACTGACGCCGCTCCACCTGTAACTTTTGATCCAATCACAGCGTTACCCGCAAAGTGATCTGCTAACAAAGCCAGATCATTGGTTTCTTTGTATTGAATATCATCAGCAGAAACAATAGACGCATGTACAGCCACAACGACTTGACCTGTTAATTGCGATAACCAGTCAACTGGTACTTTTTTTAACGCCGAATCTGCAAATGGATCTTTCGGATTTTCATGGACATAAAAACTATAAGTACTAAATTCGCCATGCTGCTCCCAACGAATTTGAAATGCATCGAAAGAGGCTACAAAATGATCGGTATCTTTATCTGGCGTTGTGACACCAAATCTTTCACATAAACTAATTAAATGTTGGCGCTCTAATAACTTTTGCTCTTGCGTTAGCACCAAAGCTAAATGACTCGCTCTAACCGGCAGTTTTAAAATAAAAGGTGCTCTGGCATGCACTTCATTATGTAATACAAAACGCTGAGGATGATTTTCTGGAATAGGAAATAAAGTGGTCACAACTAAATAAGTGTCTCGAAATGATATTGAGAGATAAGTTTACAGAGTAAACTTTTCATAAATATTAATCAATGCCTAGCATTAATATCCCTAATCGTAGACAATACGGCCTTTAAATTTATCACCTTAATTTAGTAAAAATAATCATGAGTAATCTACCCAACTGCCCAAAGTGTAGTTCAGAATACACTTATAACGACGGCACTATGAACATCTGCCCCGAATGCGCTCACGAATGGAATGATGCCAATCCAACAGACAATGACAGCGACACAAAAGTCATCAAAGATGCTAACGGTAATGAATTACAAGACGGCGATACAATTACTGTCATTAAAGATTTAAAAGTTAAAGGAACCTCTCTCGTAGTTAAAGTGGGTACCAAAGTAAAAGGGATTCGCCTAGTTAACGGAGACCATGACATTGATTGCAAGATTGATGGCATAGGCCCTATGAAACTGAAATCAGAATTCGTTAAAAAGGTATAAACACTTTTTAATCTAGCGAACTCCGACCCAATACCTTTAGTTATATGATCGGAGTCCTATTTATTTTAAAGAATACTCGTTCCCGGCATAAGATCTACTCTAACCTTATCTCCTTCTTTAACACCCTGACAAGTTACTGGCAAAACGATATAACAGTTGGCATGACTCATGGACTTCA
>CANGLL010000065.1 GCA_947454605.1 Methylococcaceae bacterium
AAACCGTCGGGCATAAAAAAGGCCCCTATGAGAAGGAGCCTTTGGAATTCATGGTGCCCAGGGGCGGAATCGAACCGTCGACACGAGGATTTTCAGTCCTCTGCTCTACCGACTGAGCTACCTGGGCATATAATTATTATAGATTTTGTAGATGGTGCCCAGGGGCGGAATCGAACCGTCGACACGAGGATTTTCAGTCCTCTGCTCTACCGACTGAGCTACCTGGGCGATGCTACAAAAGACGGCTATTAGACTTGATTAACCGCCAGTAGTCAAGAGCTAATGTCATATTTGACGGTAAAATTTATTTATCGAGCGGTTAGCTAATTAATTGCCAATTGATAAGGTCCAATTTGTCGTTTACTAAGCCTTTTGCACTGCAGAACTGTTAATAAAGTATGCTAAGATTCGGTCTTACAATCATTGCAAAAGGGGCTAACATGAAAGCGAATATCGGTTTAATTGGTCTGGCAGTAATGGGTCAAAATCTGGTTTTAAATATGAATGATCACGGTTTTAAAGTGGCTGTTTATAATCGAACAACCAGCGTTGTAGATGAGTTTTTAGATGGGCCTGCTAAAGATACCTTGGTGGTTGGTACCCACTCTTTAGAAGCGTTAGTGGATAGTTTAAGTAGTCCTCGTATTGTCATGTTAATGGTTAAGGCCGGTGAGGTTGTTGATCAATACATTGATAAGTTAGTTCCTCTGTTAGCGCCTGGCGACATTATCGTTGATGGGGGTAATTCTTTATTTACGGATACCAATCGCCGTACTGCAAGTCTTAAAGCTCAAAATATTAGTTATATTGGCACCGGTGTTTCCGGTGGTGAAGAGGGTGCTCGTCATGGTCCGTCTATTATGCCCGGTGGCGATAAATCTGCTTGGCCAACGGTTAAACCTATCTTTCAGGCGATTAGTGCTCACGTAGACGGTGATCCTTGTTGTGAGTGGGTCGGTGATAACGGTGCGGGTCATTATGTAAAGATGGTGCATAACGGCATTGAGTATGGCGATATGCAATTAATCTGTGAGGCTTATCAATTATTGTCAGAAGGCTTGGGCTTAAGTGCGGATGAAATGCACGCTATCTTCACAGAATGGAATAAGGGTGAGTTAAGTTCGTATTTGATTGAAATCACATCGGGTATCTTGGCGTATAAAGACGCAGACGGCTTGCCCTTGGTTGATAAGATTTTAGATACAGCGGGGCAAAAAGGCACCGGTAAGTGGACAGGTATTAATGCTTTAGATTTAGGGATTCCTTTAACTTTGATTGGTGAGTCTGTCTTTGCACGTTGTTTGTCGGCTCAAAAATCAGAACGTGTTAAAGCGGCACAGATTTTACCAAAGGCGACACAAACCTTTGCGGGTGATAAAGCCGCAATGATTGATGCGATTCGAGATGCCTTGTATGCGGCTAAGATTATTTCTTATGCGCAAGGCTTTAGGTTGATGCGTGAGGCCTCTAAAGAATATAACTTGTCGCTCAATTACGGCGAGATTGCCTTGATGTGGCGGGGTGGTTGTATTATCCGTAGCCAGTTTTTAAATGATATTAAGCAAGCGTATGTGGGTAATCCTGAGTTAGAAAATCTGTTGTTAGCCGATTTCTTTGTTAATGCGATGAAGGCTGCGGATGCTGGTTGGCGTAAAGCGGTGATTTTGGGCATTGAGTTAGGCATTCCTACCCCCGCGTTTTCTTCGGCTTTGGCTTATTACGATGGGTATAGAACTGAACGCTTGCCCGCTAATTTGTTGCAAGCACAGCGAGATTATTTTGGCGCCCATACCTACGAGCGTACCGATAAGCCCAGAGGCGAGTTTTTCCATACCGATTGGACGGGGCATGGTGGTAAAACAGCGTCGACAACTTATACTGTTTAAGCGGAGATTAATATGAATGCTGAGCCTTGTACGTATGTGATTTTTGGCGCTACGGGTAATTTGTCGCGTATTAAGTTAATGCCGGCACTTTATCATTTAGACTGCGCTGAGCGATTGCCGGATGGCACTAAGATTGTGGCTATGGGGCGTCGACCTTGGGACCAGCAAAAGTGGTTGGATGAGGTTAGAGATATGATTGTCTCTAAGGTAAAGTCTGAGTTTGATGAGGACGTGTTTAAGCGTTTTAGTGAGCGTTTGTATTATCATCAAGGTGATATCGGGCAAGTGGAGTGTTACTCTGACTTAGCAAAGCTATTGGGTGACAGGGATAACTTTTCTAGAAATATGGCTTTTTACTTGTCGATCAGTCCGGCTGATTTTGGCAGGGTAATGGAGAGGCTCAGCGATAATCATTTGTTTGATGAAGATGAAGGTTGGCGTCGCGTTATCATCGAAAAACCGTTTGGTTATGATTTAGACAGTGCACAGGCCCTACAAAAACGGATTAGTCGCTATTTAACCGAAGAACAAATTTACCGAATAGACCATTATTTGGGTAAAGGTATGGTGCAAAATGTTTTAGTGTTTCGTTTTGCTAATGTCATGCTTGAGCCTTTATGGAATCGTAATTATATTGATCATATTCAAATTACCCATTCAGAAGAGTTGGGTATAGAAGGGCGGGGTGATTATTACAATGGTTCGGGTGCCCTGCGTGATATGTTGCAAAGCCATTTGCTGCAGTTACTGACTTTAGTCACTATGGAACCGCCCGCTACTATGGAAGCTGAATCTTTACGAGACGAAAAAGTAAAGGTGCTTAAGTCGATTAGACCGATTCCTAAAGAGGCGGTACATAGTCATGCTTTTAGAGGGCAATATGCACAGGGCCATATAAAAGGTGAAAAGGTGAAGAGTTATTTGCAGGAAGATAATATTCCTGAAAATAGCATTACTGAAACTTATGCGTCTATGAAGTTGTATATTGATAACTGGCGCTGGCGTGGCGTGCCTATGTATATGCGTACAGGTAAACGCATGGCTAAGTCGCAATCTACTATTTCAATTTGTTTTAGACACCCTCCCTTACAGTTCTTTCGAGATACAGAGCTGCATTGTATGAATCAAAACTGGATTTTAATGGGCATACAGCCTGATGAATGTATTCGTATTGAAATGACGGTTAAAGAGCCCGGTTTGGAGATGAAAACCCGGACGAGTAGTTTAGATGCTAGTTTTAGAAATCATGATGAAAAAGCCATTGATGCGTATGAAGATTTGTTATTAGATGTTTTAAAAGGGGATAGATCGCTTTTTTTACGTTTTGATGAGGTTGAGCATGCTTGGCGTGTGGTGGATCCTATTCTGCAAACCTGGGCAAATGAGCGTGATTATGTTGTCACCTATCCAGCGGGTTCTTGGGGGCCTGAAGACAGTCGATTATTTGAAAAAAGCGCCCAGTCGTGGCGTAGTTCTTTAACACCGGAGTGTAAATAAATGCAGGAAAACAGTCGTTGGCATACCTTAGAAACCGCAGATCAGGTAGCAAAAGCTACTTATGAACATCTATTAAGATCTGCAGAACAAGCGATCGCTAAACACGGATGTTTTAAATTGGTCTTAGCCGGTGGCAGTACGCCAGAAAAAGTGTATCGCTTATTGGCTAAGGCGGATTTGGATTGGTCTAAATGGTTTGTCTACCATGGTGATGAGCGTTGTTTGCCCGTTGATCATGTCGATAGAAATAGTTTGATGGCTAAGAAAAGTTTCTTAGCAGCAGTGGCCATTCCAGAGGAACAGATTTTTAATATTCCAGCTGAATTAGGGCCTGAGTTGGGCGCTAAAGCTTATGCTGATGTGGTCGCTAAGGCATTACCTTTTGATGTGGTTTTGTTAGGGATGGGGGAGGATGGTCATACAGCGAGCCTTTTTCCGGGCCACGTGCATGATCTTAATGCATTAACGCACGCCGTTTATAACTCACCTAAGCCACCTTCAGAGCGCGTGTCTATGAGTGCAAAAGTACTTGGTGAAACACATGAACTGCTATTTTTAATTACGGGTGCTAATAAACAAGAGGCTGTTAAAGCGTGGCGTGCAGGTGCGGACTTACCTGTAGCGACGATAGCGTGTAGTCATCCGATTGATATCTATATTGATAGTGATGCTTTGGGTGCGGGACTTTAATTTGTAATACAATAGGCGGTTTATTTATAGCAAGTCGCATTAAAAATTATAAAAAAGGGGGATAGTGGTTTATGTGTTGGAGTGGAGAAGCGTCAGGCGTACTAGCTGTCGTAGGTCTTAGTACCGCAGCGTATGTGGCAATTAAGCAAGGGGAATCTAAAGAGCTTTGGATTCCATTAACGTATTTTGCTTTAATGGAGTTGTTGCAGGCGGCAACCTATGTTTACATCGATTTATGTGATAACCCCAATAATCAAATATTAACGTTGCTGGGATATTTACACGTATCCTTCCAGCCATTCTTTGTGAATATGGTGGCGATGTACTTTATTCCGAATAGCGTTAAGTTAAAAATTCGAACCACGGTTTATACTCTGTGTGCTATTGGTACTGTCGTTATGTTGATTAAAATGTACCCCTTTGCTTGGGCGGGTACTTGTAATGTAGGCATCGAAGGTTTCTGTGGTCCTCATGTATGTTCAACTTCAGGTGCTTGGCATATAGCGTGGCAAATGCCTTTAAATGGCTTAATGTCTGATCCTGTTAAATGGTTGTTTGGTTTTAATTGGGGTTTACATGCTTTTACTTATATCGTCGTTTCTTTCTGCTTACCGTTGGTTTATGGTTCTTGGCGCTTTGTGGGTTTTCATTATTTGATTGGGCCTTTTATTTCAGATATTACAACGTCAGATCCCAATGAGTATGCGGCTGTATGGTGCTTATTTTCTATTGCATTGTGTGTATCAGTTATTAAGACACCGATTAGAAAATATCTACATGTTAAAAAGTGGCCATTTTATAAAACTGAAGTGGGGGATGAGCTCTAAGCTTTTAGTTCTAAGATGAAATAACATTTGAAAACACAAAGTCCATCCGCCTTTGTGTTTTCTTTTAAGAGACTCTAAATAACTTAGGTTAGGTTTTTTAATTTGCTCAGTTACAATCTTTAAATTGGGTGGAATATTGATATGCTTATGTGTCGTAAACTTTTATTAAGTTTTCTAGTTATCGGTAGTTTTTATATTAATACCTTGAGTTCGCCTGTAATGGCTGAGGTTATCTTAGAGGAGGTTGTTCAGCCTTCATTAAACTCAATACTGCCGGATGAAAAGCCCAAAGTTAAACCAAAACATAAATCTAAAAAGAAAACAGTTGTTATTGCTCCGCCTATAGAGATTGATCCGGATCAACTTTATAAACCTTTAGATTTGTCGGTGCCCTTTAATGAGCAAGATAGTTTGGATTTGTTAACGGATAAGAAAAAAAACGGGCAAAATCAAACATCTGATTATTTTGATACAAAGAATAAGGCAAAGCCGAGAGCTTTAGAGCTTAATGGTAATTTTATTACCTCACCTGAGCCAGAAATTGAAAAGAAAAAAACGTTTGATGGGGCTGGTATTAGTATCAATGTTAAGCCGGATTAAATAATCCAATCAATAATATGATCTTCTAAATCTAATTTGGGAGATTCAGATATTGCGTAATTGCTAATAGAAACGCCTTTTTTCTTCATGGCTTTGGTATTGCCTTTTATTAAAGGGTGCCAAGTAGGTAAGGGTTGGTTATCGTTAAGGAGTCGATAGGCGCAAGTCGAAGGTAACCATTCATATTGAGAGGTGTCCATTGTTCTTATATTAAGACATTCAGGAACTAACTCATTGCGTTGACTGTAGTGCGAACATTGACAGGTATTTATCTTAAGTAATTTGCACGCAACATCAGTAAAGAAAATCTCCCCAGTCTCTTCGTCTTCTAGTTTGTGTAAACAACATTTTCCACAATGATCACATAATGACTCCCATTCTTCGGGTGTCATTTCTGTTAGCTTTTTACTTGTCCAGAAAGTCATGGTGCATAGTAAAGTGAGGGTTAGGCGTTAGATGTTGCGTAATGTTGATCTGCAAGTTGTTTTAAAATCTCTTTGAAGTGAGCGTAACCTAGGATGTTAGGTACGCCTATTTCAGCTAATACACCTTGATAATGACTGGCTGCACGGCCCCCTACGATCATCGCAACATCATTGCCGATCAATTTCTTTATGCGTCTTAATTCTTTAGCAACAATATTGTCTTCACTCGCAAAACTGATGCTTAATGTCAGTGCGCATGAATGGGTATATTTAACGGCTGCGGCAATTTCTTCGGCAGGTAGATTTGACCCAAGATAGGTGACTTGCCAGCCACAAAGCTCTGCCATTATTGCGGCTAATAAAGCACCGAGTTCATGTAGTTGTCCAATAGGCGTACTAACAATCATTCTGGGTGCATTTGCAGGGCAGGGGTTGTTGTTTCTTAAAATGTAGGTGAGTGATCGTATTACAGAGGACGTCATGTGTTCATGAACGGGTCTGAGCTCACCTGTTTTCCAACGCTCGCCAATTTTGGATAGTAATGGGTTTAAGAGTAGCTCAATGAAAGCTTCTGATCCCAATTCTACAATTGCATTTTCAAAGTGTGACTCTAAGGCTTGAGCATCAAAAGCTAATACGGCTCCGTAGCATTTGACATTGTAATCTTCTGCTATGTGATATTTGTCTCTGATCGATGTTTGATTAAGTTCGGGTTGTAGCGTATTTGTAACCGCTTCAGTTTTAATTAATTGTTTAAGATCATCTAAGGACAGTTGGGCAATCTGACTAATGCTGTGCCCATTGTTTGTGGCTTGATTAAGTAATTTTAACCGAGCAATGTCTTGATCTGTATAAACTCTGTGGCCACCTGATGTGCGGACAGGACTAACAGCTTGATAGCGGCGCTCCCAAGCTCTAACAAGATCAGACTTTACACCAGATCTTTTAGAAACTGTCTTAATCAAGTATTGCGCTGTATCATCATGAGTTACAGTCATAGTGTTTTTAATCGTATTTAAAATTATATGCTATCACAAACATATACAAAACATAGACAAAATATTTACGTATAAAGTTTATGGGTTTTATTAGTGCTTATAGTTAAAAATACCAGTTTAGATGATAAATGCAAGTTACAGGGGGCGTTTTATTGTCTTGATCAATGTGAGATAAAAAATTAAGTATAATGTTGGCTGTATGTTTATTCCTTATTTTTAGCCTAACCCAGAGTTTTTAATGTCATTAAAAGTTGCCCTCGCTCAAATTAATTTTGTGGTTGGAAATATAGCGGCAAATGTTGATGCTATCGTTACAGCGGCTGTTTATGCGCGAGATCAATTGCAAGCTGAATTAGTTGTTTTTCCTGAGTTAACCATTACCGGTTATCCCGCCGAAGACTTATTACTTCGTTCTGATTTTATTGCGGCTGCCAATAATGCTATTTATGAGTTGGCTGATCGCGTTACTGATATAGCCATTGTAGTGGGCTATCCTGAGTTAAAGGGTCAGCAACTTTATAATAGTGCTGTCGTGTTGTATCAAGGTGTCATCGTTGCCAATTATCGTAAGCAGTTTTTACCCAATTATGGCGTATTTGATGAGCAGCGTTATTTTGTAGCGGGTAATGAGCCTAGCGTCTTTGAATTTAATGGCGTTTTTATTGGTTTATCTATTTGTGAAGATGTTTGGACTGATGGTTTTATAAACACTTATAAAGAGGCGGGTGCTGAATTGATGTTAACGCTGAATGCTTCACCCTTCAATGCAGGAAAAGTGCATCAACGAGAGGCGGTTGTTTGTCAGCAAGTTAAAGAGGCAGGGCTGCCTTTGGTTTATGTTAATCAAGTCGGCGGGCAAGATGAGTTGATTTTTGATGGCGCTTCTTTTGTGGTCGATGCAAACGGACAAATCGTTTTTAGAGCCGAAGAGTTTAAAGAGCAAATCAGTGTGGTGGACTTTGATGGTGTAAATCCATTAAAGACTCACTGCGCACCACTATATAACTATATCTCCAGTGAATACCAAGCCTTAGTGCTGGGTATTAAAGATTATGTTAGAAAGAATGGTTTTAAAGGGGCTCTTTTAGGCCTGTCTGGGGGTATTGATTCTGCATTGGTTTTAGCTTTGGCTGTTGACGCTTTAGGTGCAGAGAGGGTTGAGGTAGTATTAATGCCTTCTGCCTATACGCAAGATATGAGTAATGAAGATGCTGTTTTAGAGGCAGAGGCCTTGCGGGTCAAATACCATATCATTCCTATCGCTCCAGCAGTAGAAGCTTTTACAGGTATGTTGGCAGGGGTATTTGAAGGGACTGCTAAAGACACCACGGAAGAAAATATTCAGGCACGTTGTCGAGGTGTTATCTTGATGGCACTGTCTAATAAAAAAGGTAAGTTGTTGTTAACCACGGGCAATAAGAGTGAAATGAGCGTCGGTTATGCCACTTTGTATGGTGATATGGCCGGTGGATTTGCGCCTATTAAAGACGTACCTAAGTTGTTGGTTTATCAATTAGCTAATTATAGAAACAGTCTTTCTGCTGTGATTCCTGAGCGGGTTATTACCCGTCCACCTTCGGCTGAGTTGGCGCCCGATCAAGTGGATGCTGATTCTTTGCCTCCCTATGATGTTTTAGATCCTATTTTGGAGCGCTACGTAGAGCTCGATCAATCGGCTGATGAAATTGTGGCTGCGGGCTATAAGCAAGCTGATGTGGCTAGAGCCATTAGTTTAGTGGATCGAAATGAATATAAACGTAGACAATCGCCTCCGGGTATAAAAATAACCAGTCGATCCTTTGGTCGAGATAGACGATATCCCATTACGTCAGGGTATCGTGGTGTTTAGAGATATGTCTGTAAATAAGAAAGCATAGGGTACCTCAATGATAGAAACGCATGAAATTATCAGCTATGTGGCTGCGACTTGCACTACGGCTTCATTTTTGCCGCAAGCAATCTTAACGATTAAAACCAAAGATACGGATGGTTTATCTTTAGGGATGTACAGTCTTTTTTCTATAGGTGTTTTATGTTGGTTAATTTATGGCATCTTAATTGAGGATGAGGCTATTTATATCGCTAACGCGATTACGCTGGTATTGGCTGGAATAATATTGTCATACAAAATTTACAATACTTTATTTAGGAAATAAATAATGACGCATAAAGTCACGTTGACTCAATTTATTATTGGGCAACAGAGGGAGTCACAAAATGCTTCAGGCACTTTTAGTGTATTGCTTAATAATATTGCTACTGCGTGTAAACAAATATCCCATTTGGTTAACCAAGGCGCGCTAGTAGGTGTTTTAGGAAGTGCAGAGTCAGAAAATGTTCAGGGTGAAGAGCAAAAGAAGTTAGATATTATTACCCATGACATTATGGTTAACTCGCTTAATTGGAATGGTTGCCTAGCGGGCATGGCCTCAGAAGAGATTGATGAAATAATTTCTATTCCTGGGCAATATCCAAGGGGGAAGTATCTGGTTCTTTTTGATCCATTGGATGGTTCTTCAAATATTGATGTCAATTTAACAGTGGGTACTATTTTTTCTATCTTGCGTTGTGAAGAAGGCATTGAGCCTAAGACAGATGACTTTTTGCGACCAGGGCGTGAGCAAGTTTGTGCAGGTTTTGTTTTATATGGCCCTTCGACAATGATGATGCTAACGACTGGGCAGGGTGTAAATGGCTTTACCTTAGATAAAGAAATAGGCGAGTTTATATTAACGCACCCTATCATCACTATTCCTGAAGAGACCAGTGAGTTTGCCATTAATATGTCTAATCAGCGTTTTTGGGAAAAGCCTATGCAACGCTATGTTGAAGAGTGTTTGCAGGGGGTGGAGGGACCGCGCGGTAAAAACTTTAATATGCGTTGGTTAGCCTCATTGGTTGCAGAGGTGTATCGAATTTTAACGCGTGGCGGCGTTTTTATGTATCCCTACGATTTTAAAGATCCTTCTAAAGCAGGCCGATTACGCTTAATGTATGAGGCTAACCCTATGGCTTTTATTATTGAGCAGGCTGGTGGCGCTTGTTCAACTGGGCGTCAACGAGTTCTTGATATTAAACCTTCTGGCATTCATCAGCGGGTGCCTTTAGTGTTAGGCTCAAAGAAAGAAGTAGAACGAATAGTCGAATATCATTTGGCATCTTAAGGCATAAGATTGTCCAAAACAGGTTTAAATTTTAACACCCCTACTCTTGATAAAGAGAGGGGTATTTTTTGGGCTTTAATATCTATTAAATGTTGTCTAGGGTAAGTTAAGCGTTTCTGCAGACTTATTGAAATCAACACCCACACTTACGATAAAGCTGGTTGCTTCTTCAATATCCATGGTAGATTTAATCAATTTTGATTTGTCCACAATGATGGTAAAGCCTGATGTAGGGTTGGGTGATGTGGGGATAAATAATACATATTTGTTTTCGTAACGATTAGTGACGTATGCGGGCACCCATATGCCGTCCTTTGGATATTCAACATAAACCACTTCTTTGGCAATAGTTTGTTCATGTGAAGCAAACATGTTGATTACTTT
>CANGLL010000066.1 GCA_947454605.1 Methylococcaceae bacterium
GACAAACTAACACAAAACCTTCAAAAACCCACAAGAAGCCCCTTAAAACGGTTAAAATACCCCGATTTATGATCACCTTGTAAAAGCAACAGCTTGGTAGCCGCATGCAAACGAAATATAACACTGATGACTTGAGAATTTGTGGAATGAAAGAAGTGATTCCACCAGTCCAAGTTCATGATGAAATGCCCCTCAGCAACAAAGCCGCAGAAACAACGCTTAAGGCAAGATCAGAAATTCATGACCTACTCAGCGGTAATGATGACAGATTATTAGTCGTCATTGGCCCTTGTTCAATTCACGATACTAAAGCCGCGCTTGACTATGCTCAACGCTTAAAAGCCATTAAAGACGAACTAGAAGCAGACTTAGTTATCGTCATGAGAGTTTACTTTGAAAAACCTCGAACAACTGTCGGCTGGAAAGGCTTAATTAATGATCCTGATTTAGATTCTAGTTTTAATATCAATAAAGGCTTACGCTTAGCCAGACAAGTGTTACTAGATATTACAAACCTAGGCGTACCTGCCGCAACAGAATATCTAGACTTAATTTCACCACAATATATTTCTGACCTTATCGCTTGGGGTGCTATTGGTGCCCGCACTACAGAAAGCCAAGGTCATAGAGAATTAGCGTCTGGGGTTTCTTGCCCAATTGGTTTTAAAAACTCTACCGATGGCACTATCAAAATTGCTATTGATGCGATTAGAGCCGCAATGAGCCCTCATCACTTTTTATCGCTCACTAAAGCTGGTCACTCTGCCATCTTCTCAACTACTGGCAATGAAGATGTACATATCATTTTAAGAGGTGGTAATGGCCGCCCTAATTATGATGAAGTGAGTGTTGAGCAAGTGGCAGAAGGCTTAGTGGCTGCAAATTTAAAAGCGAATATCATGATTGATTTTAGCCATGCAAACAGCTTAAAACAATGCCAACGCCAACTCATCGTTGGGCAAGATGTCTGTGGCCAGATTGCTAATGGCGACCACAGAATTATGGGCGTTATGATAGAAAGTCATTTAAAAAGCGGTAGCCAAGAAGTCATTGAAGGCCAACCTTTGGTTTATGGACAAAGTATTACTGATGGCTGTATCTCTTGGGAAGACACTGATCCTTTGTTACGAAAATTAGCCGCCGCAGTTAAAACTCGCAGACAAAACAGTACTAAAGAGGGCGCAAATTAATGAATGTTTATGTTAATGGTGAAGAAAAAAACTACCCAGATAACAGCTCTGTTGCTGCGGTTGTTGACGCCATGGGCTTAACGGGCAAAAAAATTGCCATTGAGTTAAATAAAGAAATCCTACCTTTTCAGAACTACGCAACCCAACAATTGCAAGCAGGTGATTGTTTAGAAGTTGTTCACGCCATTGGTGGCGGTCAAGATGATTCTTTTGTACTGGCCGGCAAAACCTATCACTCAAGATTGCTAGTGGGCACAGGTAAATACAAAGATTTAGAAGAAACTCGCTTAGCGATAGCTGCGAGTGGCGCCCAAATTGTTACCGTCGCTATTCGTCGAACTAACATTGGTCAAAACCCAGGTGAACCCAATTTATTAGATGTTATCTCTCCTGATAAATACACTATCTTACCTAACACAGCAGGCTGTTATACAGCTGAAGATGCCATTAGAACGTGTCGCTTAGGAAGAGAATTATTGGGGGGGCATAATCTAGTTAAATTAGAAGTGTTAGCGGATCAAAAAACGTTGTTTCCAGATGTAGAAGAAACCTATGCCGCCGCTAAATTATTAGTAAAAGATGGTTTTGACGTGATGGTTTATACCAACGACGATCCTATCGCCGCTAAAAAATTAGAAGATATTGGTTGTGTCGCTGTTATGCCATTAGCTGCACCGATTGGTTCTGGCTTAGGTATTCGTAATCCGTATAACATCTTAACCATCATTGAAAACGCCAATGTGCCTATCTTAGTAGACGCGGGTGTAGGTACCGCATCAGATGCGGCGATTGCTATGGAATTGGGTTGTGCAGGCGTATTAATGAATACTGCGATTGCGGAAGCTAAAAACCCTATATTAATGGCGTCTGCTATGCGTAAAGGTATTGAAGCTGGTCGTGAGGCTTTCTTAGCTGGCCGTATGCCCAGAAAACGTTTTGCGTCTGCATCTTCACCGATTGACGGTTTGTTCTTTTAAAATCAATGACTGAAGAAGCACAATCTCTACCACAAAGAATCCGCAGTTTTATTCGTAGACAAGGCCGGTTAACTCCCGGCCAGCAATATGCTATTGATAATCACTGGGCAACTTATTGCTTAGATCCTAAAACGGATTATAACTTTACCGAAGTCTTTGGCCGTGAAGCGCCCTTATTTATGGAAATAGGCTTTGGTAACGGCGATAGCTTAGCCAAAATGGCAGCCGCTAATCCAGACAATGATTATATTGGCATAGAAGTACATACTCCCGGTGTAGGACATCTATTGATGTTATTACACGAGCAAGGCATTTCTAATGTCAGAATCTATTGTCACGATGCCATTGAAGTTTTAGAAAACAAATGCCCCGACCATAGTTTAGCCGGTTTACATTTGTTTTTTCCGGACCCTTGGCATAAAAAGAAACATCATAAAAGACGTATCGTTAGACCCAGTTTTGTTGAACTTTTAGATAAAAAACTAAAAGTGGGCGGTTATTTACATGCTGCAACCGATTGGGAAAACTATGCCGAATGGATATTAGATATTCTATCTGCCCATAAAGGCTTAGCAAATACTAGCCCCACTCAAGATTATTGCCCCTGCCCAGACTACCGCCCACTCACTAAATTTGAGCAACGCGGCATCCGCCTAGGCCATGGCGTTTGGGACATTATCTTTAGAAAAGCTTAGAGCTATAGCTATTAGTAAGAATAGAGAATGACAAACATTACGCCTTATGAAGTTATCGGTGGCGAAGCAGCCATACGTACTTTGGTAGAAAAATTTTACTATTTTATGGACACCTTGCCAGAAGCCAAAGGCATTAGGGATATGCATCAAGCGGATTTAACATCAGCTGAATCTAAGTTAATTAAATACATGACCGGTTGGTTAGGTGGGCCCAATTTATACATAGAGGAATACGGTCACCCCATGTTACGTGCAAGGCATTTACCTTTTGCAATTGGTGAATCAGAACGTGATCAGTGGATGCTTTGTATGAATAAAGCCATAGAAGAAGTTCCTATGGAACCGCGCTTAAAAACAAATCTGCAAACTGCTTTGCAAGATTTAGCAACTCACATGATTAATAAAGAATAATAAATTTTGAAGTCAATTGTCCAACCACCTAAAATCATAGGGGCAGAAAACTTATACACAAAGCTAATGCTTATAGTGCCGAGGATACTTTGATTTAACCTAAATCAAACAGATTTCAGGACAGGCAATTATGCCGGCCCTGAATCTATCTAATTAAGTGTAGTGTCGAATTAAACTTAATCTGCCTGACGTCTTAAAAAAGCAGGAATATCTAAATAATCTAGATCCACTTCTTTTTTTGCTTGAGCACCAAAACGAGACTCTCTAGACTCTCTAGACTCTAATTTAACACCTTGTTTAGCATTAGTTTCTTCGTAACTAATTGGGCCAGAAATTGGTTTACGAACAATGCTCACAGGTGCTTTAACAACGGCTACAGGAGGAATGCCCATACCTGTTGCAACAACAGTTACTTTAATTTCATCGCCCAAACTTGGATCAACAGCCATACCAATTTTGATAACAGCATCTTCAGAAGCAAATTCATGTACGATGTTACCAATTTCATTGAACTCAGCTACACCCATATCTGCTGCTGAAACATTAACCAAGATGCCTCTTGCACCTTGCAAGTTAATATCTTCAAGTAATGGACAAGCAATTGCTTTTTCGGCCGCTTCTCTTGCGCGATGCTCACCAGAAGCCGAACCCATCCCCATAATCGCCGCACCCATGCCTGACATAACAGTTCTAACGTCAGCAAAGTCAACGTTGATCATACCAGGGTGAATAATTAACTCAGTAATCCCTTGTACTGCATCTAATAACACATCATTAGCTGCTTTAAATGCATTCATTAAAGAGACGTTATTACCTAATACAGGTAATAATTTTTGGTTAGGAATAGTGATTAATGAATCAACGTATTTTTCTAACTCGATAATCCCTTGTTCAGCAACCAATTGTTTTTGTTTACCTTCAAACAAGAAAGGTTTTGTAACGACAGCCACTGTCAAAATACCCATTTCTCTAGCAAGCTGAGCAATAACAGGAATGGCACCTGTACCTGTTCCACCACCCATACCAGCAGTCAAGAAAACCATATCAGCACCTTGCAATACTTCTTTAACGCGCTCTCTGTTTTCTTCTGCTGCAAATTTACCAATTTCTGGATTAGTTCCAGCTCCCAAACCTTTTGTTAACTCAACACCTAATTGAATAACGGTATCTACAGTTACTTTTCTTAAGGCCTGTGCATCGGTATTTGCACATATAAACTCAACACCTTCAATGTGGCAACCCACCATGTGGTTTACCGCATTTCCACCACCACCACCGACACCAATAACTTTGATGACTGCAGATTGCGCATGTGTATCCACTAATTCATATTTCACGACACTACCCCTTTGTTACAAAAAGAACATTGATTAAAAATTACCTTGAAACCAGCTTTTAAATCTTGAAAACATACTTAGACCATCAGAGTCAAACCCTCTACCCAAAACATGATGATCTTTACCATACATTAACAAGCCAACTCCTGTTGAATGAATTGGATTTCTAACTACCTCAGTTAAGCCCGTTACATTCTGAGGTCCACCCATTCTGACCGGCATATGAAAAATTTCTTCTGCCAGTTCAATTAAACCCATTACTTTTGAACTACCACCTGTTAACACAACACCTGCCGCAATTAGCTCCTCATTACCACTACGTCTTAACTCAGACTGCACCAACAACATGAGTTCTTCATATCGAGGCTCTATAATTTCTGCTAAATTTTGCATAGAAATCTTACGAGGCGCTCTATCACCAATACTCGGCACCTCAATCACGCCATCTGTATTAGCTAATTGAGTTAATGCACAAGCATACTTACGTTTGATTTCTTCGGCATTTACTGTAGGCGTTCTTAAAGCGACAGCGATATCATTAGTCACCTGATCACCCGCTATTGGAATTACAGCTGTATGTTTAATAGCGCCATCTACAAAAATAGCGATATCAGTTGTCCCACCCCCAATATCAATTAAACACACACCTAAATCTTTCTCATCTTCTGTTAATACAGAGTTACATGAAGCTAATTGCTCTAAAACAATGTCTTC
This sequence comes from Methylococcaceae bacterium, assembly GCA_947454605.1. Lineage (GTDB taxonomy): Bacteria > Pseudomonadota > Gammaproteobacteria > Methylococcales > Methylomonadaceae > Methylobacter_C. Next base: position 5,325 of record CANGLL010000066.1, read on the forward strand.
TACTTCTAGTCCACAACGACGAATACATTTGATTATATTTTGTGAAGCACTTACGCTACCAGTCACCATATGCACTTTTGCTTCAAGCCGAATACCAGACATCCCGATTGGCTCTTTAATCCCATCCTGTAAATCGATTACAAACTCTTGAGGCAAAATATGTAGAATCTTTTGATCAGCTGGTATAGCTACTGCACGCGCAGAATCTATAACCCTATCAATATCATACTGAGTCACTTCTTTATCTTTTATGGCTACTATGCCATGAGAATTCAGGCTTCTAATATGACTACCTGCAATTCCAGCAAAAACTGATCTAATCTGACATCCCGCCATCAATTCAGCTTCTTCAATTGCCTTTTGTATTGACTGAACTGTTGACTCTAAATTTACAACAACACCTTTTTTAAGTCCTCTAGAAGGAGTTGATCCAAACCCTATAATTTCTATATTGCCGTCATTAGTAAGCTCCCCAACAATGGCAGCGACTTTTGACGTACCAATATCTAATCCGACTATTAAATTACGTTCTGCTTTTTTTGCCATTTTATTTACTCTTTATAGACATTTCGTAAACTTACTGATTATTAGGGTTAGCAATGGATTTCCAATCAATTTCTAGCGATCCAGTCTTCCATGACACTGCATAGCCATTTGGGTATCTCAAATCAACTAATGCCATTTGCTCAATTTGTTCTTGCTTTAAAACTTCTAACGTTCTTAAAAACTTCTGCAACTTCTTCAATTGCTCATTTCGACCTAACAATATTTCTAAGTTATTCGATAGTTTTATTTTCCAAGCATCTCGATCATTTATATAAAACTCAGACAATTCCATAGATTGATCTGCCAAAGCTAATCTGATGCCCTTCATAATCTCCAATAATTTAATCTGTTGCATATCAGGACCATGCACCAAAGTCATATTTACAAACGCTTCGATTTGAGACGGTGTAAATATAGTACCTTGCTCAGTAATCAAACTATTTTCACCCCAACGAGCAAAGGGCTTTTTCTCAAATACTTTAATATCAATGGCATCTGGCCAAATACGCTTTACATTGACACTATCAACCCAGGGCAATGACGCAACTGTCGCTTGTATTTCTTGTATATCAACCTCAAAAAAACCACTCATAACCAATGGTTGCACCACAGCCTGCACTTCATTTTTACTTAAATATTGAAATACACCTTCAACTCTTACGTATTTAATGGGATGAGAAATGCTCTTCATCGGCAGCAATTTAACGTGCCATTTTACTACAAATTCATACCCAATAAATCCTAATAGACTAAATATCATTAATCCAATTAATAAGGTTTTTTGTCCTACTTTACTCATTACCCTAGACTGGTTTCCAATACACGCCAGACCAATTCATCAAACTCAATCCCAGCCTGCTTTGCTGCCATAGGAACCAAGCTATGATCAGTCATTCCAGGCACTGTGTTAATCTCAATTAACTGATACTGTCCTAACTCATCTATAAAAACATCTACCCTAGCCCAACCCTTTGCCCCGATTACTTGACTCGCTGTAACAGCTAAATTTCTAACAAATTGCTCTTGCTCTTCTGTTAAACCCGCGGGGCAATGATACTGAGTAGTGGTTGCATTATATTTTGCTTCATAATCATAAAACGCGTTCGGCGTTTCCAATCTAATGACAGGTAATGCCTGATCATTTATTACAGCAACCGTGTATTCTTTCCCTGTAACCCAGCTTTCTGCATAAACATCACAATTAAATTCTAAGGCCACTTGCAAAGCCTTTACTAACTCCTCTCTAGAATTTGCCTTACTCATTCCGATACTTGATCCTTCTTGCGCAGGCTTAACAATAACTGGAAAGCCTAATGTCTCTATACAAGTATCTATATCATTTTCATCTTTTAGCAAAAACCATTTAGGTGTAACTAAGCCATACCCTTGCCAACATAGTTTTGTTCTCAATTTATCCATTGCTAGTGCGGATGCTAATATCCCACTACCTGTATAGGGCAATCCCATAACATCTAACAACGCTTGTAACTCTCCATCTTCGCCACCGCGCCCATGAATGATATTAAAAACGCGATCAACTTTCATACCTGTCAAAGCATCTATAGGACTAGCTGTTACATCAACAGCTATCGCATCGACACCTTTACGTAACAAGGCTTCATATACAGCCACCCCACTTCTTAGTGAAACTGGTCGTTCTGCTGCAGAACCTCCCATTAATACAGCAACACGACCAAACACTTCAGGCTTTTTCACTCTCTCTTCTTTCAGCTTAGTTTCTGCAAATTCGCCTACCATACATACCTCCGTCTGCAATTCCACACCCTGCTGCTCCTTCACTTTTGTCTGAACATATTGAATTAAATGTTCTATATCTGCGGCTGTTGAACTGCCCGTATTAACTATAAAATTAGCATGCTTTTCAGAAACTTGTGCACCACCAATAGCATATCCTTTTAACCCACTAGCCTCTATCAATCTCGCCGCAAAGTCACCCTGCGGATTTTTAAATACTGATCCACAACTTGGCTGATTAGTCGGCTGTGTTTGAGCTCTTTTTTCTAGCAGTGCCTTAATTTTTTGCTGACTCTCTGCAGAATCACCTTTATTCAAAGTCAAGAGAGCACTCAAAAACCATTCATTTTCATAACACTTAACAGACCGATAACTCACTTGAAACTCCGTAGCAAGTCGATCCATTACTTTCCCTGATAAGTCAACAACCTCTACTGACTTAACAATACTCCAAGTCTCGCCGCCAAAAGCGCCTGCGTTCATTTTTAAAGCACCACCCATAGTACCCGGAATGCCAGCCAAAAACTCCGCCCCAACCAATCCTTGATCTGCACAAAATCGTGCAACATGCGCACATGGAACGCCTACCTCAACATAGACTGTATCTTTGTCTATTAAACGCAATCCTTTTAAACGGCCTTTGGTATTAATAACCGTTCCAGCAATGCCAGCATCTCTTACTAGTAAGTTACTACCTAAACCCATCCAAAATAAAGGCTCACTAGCTGGCAACTTTTTCATAAATTCACATAAATCATCCTTATCAAAAGGAATGTAAAGTTTCTCCGCTGGGCCACCCACTCGCCAACTGGTGTATTTAGATAGACTCTCGTTAATTAATAACTGTCCTTTCATATACTCGCTTCTGAGAAAGCAGTACTTCTGGATTCTAAAGCTTGCGTTAATAAATCTGGCAACTGCGTTGCAAAATGTCCTACATTTCCTGCCCCCAAAGTTAATATCACATCATCAGGTCTAACGATCCCTGCCAATATCTTCGGCAGCTCTTGCCAACTTTCAACGAATATGGGATCTACTTGTGCACGCATTCTAATTGCACGACTTAAAGCCCTGCCATCTGCACCCGTAATTACTTGTTCGCCGGCCGAATAAACATCCATTAGTACCAAAACATCAACCGTTGATAATATGTGTACAAAATCTTCAAATAAATCTCTTGTACGGGTATACCTATGAGGTTGAAAAATGACAACTGAACGTCTTTTAGGCCAAGCTTGTTTTAAGGCTTCTAATGTTGCAGCAATCTCACGAGGATGATGCCCATAATCATCAACTAATGTTAACTTTCCTTGACCTATGGCCAAATCACCTTGGACCTGAAAACGTCTACCCACACCTTTAAAAGCAGCCAAACTTCTAATAATCGCCTCATCTGATACCGCTAATTCTGTTGCTATCGCAATAGCAGCAAGTGAATTCAGCATGTTATGCCAACCAGGCATATTCAAAGTTACTTGCAATGCAAAATAACCGGGTCGAAGCACATCAAAAGTTGTTAGCATTCCCTCTTGTTTAATATTGACTGCACGAAAATCAGCATCTTCATGAACACCATATGTAATTACAGGCTTCGATATGTTTGGTATGATTTCCCTTACACCCTCATCATCCATACACAATACAGCTAGACCATAAAAAGGAAGATGATGTAAAAACTCAATAAATGTATCCTTTAACCTTTCATAATTATTCTGATAGGTTTCCATGTGGTCTTGATCTATATTTGTTACCACTGCAATCATGGGTTGTAAATATAAGAAAGACGCATCACTTTCATCTGCTTCTGCAACTAAATAATTGCCTAACCCTAATTTTGCATTACTTCCAGCACTATTTAGTCGCCCACCAATTACAAAGGTTGGATCTAGGCCACCTTCTGCTAACATACTTGCCGTTAAACTTGTGGTCGTGGTTTTTCCATGCGTACCAGCAACAGCAATTCCAAACCTAAATCGCATCAACTCAGCTAGCATTTCAGCTCGAGGTATCACTGGAATTCTATTTACGTAAGCCTGATCAATTTCTTCATTCGTTCTATCAATAGCAGTGGACGCAACAACCACATCAACATCTGTTACATTCTCTCTCTTATGCCCAATTGCTATCTTAACGCCTAAGTCAGCAAGCCTTTGTGTGACAGCGCTTTCTTTAATATCTGATCCTGAAACTTGATAGCCTAAGTTAGATAAAACCTCGGCAATACCGCACATGCCTGTACCGCCTATTCCTATAAAATGAATACGCTTAATATTTCCAAAACTTGTCGTTAATTGCGAAGTTACAGATGCGTTCATTACACAGCCTCCGAAATACAATATTCAGCAACCAATTGAGTAGCATCTAATAAAGCGCATTCTTTAGCTGCATTACTCATCTGCGGTAATTCACTTAATACGCTATTTATACATTCAGCTAAAGACTTTGGATTCATATCTCTTTGTACTAAAATTATTCCAGCTCCCGCATCACTTAAATAACGTGCATTTGCCATTTGATGATCATCTATAGCACTAGGTAAGGGTATAAATATTGCCGGAACACCCATAGCAGCAACCTCACTGACCGTCATAGCTCCTGCTCTACAAACCACTAAATCCGCCCATTGGTAAGCATCAACCATGTCCTCGATAAAAGCATTA
>CANGLL010000067.1 GCA_947454605.1 Methylococcaceae bacterium
CTGGCCGGCAAGTGACTCCAACACAGTCCGTGAATCGCCACAGATTAAGTGAAGTCGACCGGGGAACTCAGTGTTGAGATAGTCAAAACAGTCCTGGGCATAAGGGTGAGTGAGTAAATCAACAACCGTTAACTTGGAAAGGGGATTGCTTAATAAAAACAGCAATGCCGAATGTCCGGCATTAAAGCCAATCTCAAGAATGTTAAGAGCTGGCTTGGCCAACGTCATTAAGTTGTTACGTTTTATACGTAGTGAAAAATCAGGCATCCCGCCTAGCGCACTTTCCAGATTGACGTAAAACAAGTTGCCATCCAGATAGTCTGTGTGTCGTTGTACGATTTCAAGTAATGTTTGCAAATAGGGCTTGGCATGGTTTTCCAACGAATCCAGTGCTTCATAGCCTGCCGGCGCTTTAAACACCATTAGGTTACGCCGATGATTAATATTCTTAGCGTCGCTAAGGTTTCTAGCCAATGTTGTCATGGCCGCATCGAAAATAAAGCCACGTGATAGCCATTCTTGTCGCCATTCTTCCTCAGGTCGTTCGGCTATATGCCCATGCCCACCTTGACCGGGGCGCGCAGCCGAAAATACCACCCATCGACTTGCACGAGCTGCAAGAAAATCAAATAAAAACTCATGCCTGTCCCGAGAAATATGTTCAGCGACTTCGATTGATAGCACTAAATCGAATTTTTTATTCAGGCATGGCGGTGAAAGTTGATCAAAAATATCGAGATTTAAAAGATTAAGTGCAGGATGTTCCTCGAATGAAATATCAATTATCGGTTCTATGCAATAAGAAGTGCCAAGCGGAATTTGAGAGTCGATAGCTTTCGCAAGTAATCCGAGGCCGCAGCCGAATTCAAGAACTATATTTGGAATGATATGGTTTTCGATAAACAGTGCTAGACCTTTGTTAAGATTTTCTGGGTAAAGAATCCTGTGTGTATTGTTAGTCCAAGGATGGAGATTACCTTGAGCATTCAAAAGTTGTGTGTGCTTTTTAAGGGATGTGTATATTTCATATTCTCTATTTAATGAAAGTGGTAAATTCGTTAATGTTGGTGCAGTAGCAATAAATTTTGAGGATATGTTACTTGAATGGATGGGTAGTTTTTGCCCAGTAGCTGCTAGGTTAAAACAGTTGGCTTCAATCCAGTCATTGAGATCGACAGATGGGATAATACTCAAATTTTTTCTTTTGTAAAAGTCAGATAATATTGGCTGGTGGTTATCTAGTGGATTAATATCAAAAGTAGTCTGATATGGAGTAGAATAATGTTCGTTAGTCGCATTATGGAATAGCCATTCATGAAAGTCCATGTCAATTATGTGGTTACCATACATTTTTTGCCATCTGATTGAGTCAATACTAGTTGGAATGGCAAGAATTCGAGTCTTTATAAAGTTAAAGTGAGAGATCAATATTTCTAATGGATCACGAATAAGTATTATTATTTTGTCTGTTTCATCATGAAAAGTGTTAGATCTGATTAGCTCGCCATAATTGTAGTGGCCGCATAAAAAAACATTTTTACCTTGTTGAACATTTAAGTCAAAAGCTAAAAATGAAACCATCTGATCTTCGAAGGTTAATAATTGCTCGGAAAATATGCCTTTGAAAATTGCATGGTTATCAGTTTCGTGTGCCAAGTCAGTAAGAGTTGATCCAGCAGTTTTGGGTACATGAAGTAAAAAGGTGAGATTTTTGTATCCAAATATCTTTCGGTATAAAAAAGGGAAACATCTCACAAAGTTTTTTGGAAATGGTTCTCTATTATATAAATGTGATGTGAGGCTAGCTTCTTTTATTATTTCAGCGCTACGGGAGACATCGAAAAAGCTATTTTTTATTTCTAATGTTCGCATTGATTGAAAGTAATGCCTGTTGATATGATTCAGTAGTTATAAGTGTAAATTATATTGAGCTGGTTTACGTGAGCAAACGCTGTGCGTGTTGCTATGTTGATTTCTGGATAATGAATAAATTTCTTGTCAATGGATGTTAAAGTTGATTAGTCAATTTAAAAAAGAAGTTCAGATTCCATTTCGCCTATTATCGACACGTCCGTTCTAGATTTAGGAATGGTAAAAGAAAATCGAAGGCTATCTTCCTCAATTTCGTTATATTTTGCTTCGAATTCCTTTGAAAAAACATCTATATAGTGGGAAACTGATATGTTTCCGAAAAACCGATGTTCACCCCTCGGAAATTGTAGTTGGAGATTTTTATGATGACTTGCGTAAATTGGAAAAGAAAATTCCCCCATAATTCCCTCGTCTAAAGATATAGGGGTTGGACTTGTATTGGGTTTAAATCCTAATTCAGATAGAATTCTGGAAGAAAGCTCAAGCATTATTGTTGCAGAAGGATGGTTTAATACATGGAAAAGTCTTTTTGATTTGTAATTATTCTTGATAAAATCGCTCATAATAATATTAACCCCCTTAGAGGTTTCTCTTCTGATGCATTCGTTGATTGATTCTTCAACGCACATAAGGGAAAACCATTCAGGGAAAAAGTTCAAATCATTTAGTTTTTCAACTAGAAGATCGGGCGTTTTATCTTTCCATAATTGCCAAAAAAATCTGTCTACGTATAGAAGAGATCTGAGCTCCTTATCTCGTAAATAAGCAACTTCTGGATTATACCCTGTAAAAAAAAGAGATGGAAAACTAATCCTTTTGCATAAAGAAGAAACAAGGTTAGATATATTAGAAGAACTTAAGGGGCCAAAACGTTCAGATAATGGTTGATAGATGAGCAATTCGACGTCTTTGAGCGACTCACCATAACCAGTAATAAATTCTTCTTGAGTTAGTTGATAGATGCCTGGAATGTTGATAATTTCATATTCATCAGAAAATTCAGCATTGGTTAAAAGATATTTTGGCAGGATTTCGGCTTGACAATTCCCGATTATTGCGCAGAGTTTTTTGTTTTTTTTCATAAAAAATCACTAGTCTAAATAATATCAGATATTTCATCCGTTAAATGGTTCATAGCCAACCATTTTGGCGTATCTTTATCTCGTTGAGCTAATCCATAGTATGTGGTTTCGGTACTCCATCCGCCTGCACAAACACGTAAATGTTGACCAACAGCATCGAGAATAATCGGAGATTTACGTGTGACATCTCGATAAAATTGAAGACTTCTTGGTCTACAGAAGTAAGCTTTATTTAAACCAACTGCAAACATTGAAACTTCACTACGATATTTACGTCGCAAATCGAAAACTGCTTCTGTAAGTTGAGGGCAATTGTTAAGAAAAATATCATCGAAAACAATAATTCCATTGTTTGATAACTTGTTAATAACTAATAAAAAATCATTTTCAATAGCTTCATAGCTATGTTCTCCATCAATATGAACAAATCTTAAGTCTCCGATTCCATCTAGAAGTACTTGTTGTCTTCTCATATCAAAAGATGACGATTTCCAGAACTTTATATTATCTGCGCAATCTGGTGAAAACTTTAAAATATTTGGTATAAAGACTTCTTTATCCATACATATGTCTATTAAACCAAGATTTTCATTATTTCTCAGTTGGGCTCCGAGTAGGGCAGCAGTGTAACCGTGCCATATGCCGATTTCTAGCATGTCACCAATAATATTTGACTGCTTTTGTGCTGAAAAAAGAGATAGCCAAAAGGCTGCATTCAAAGCTGAGAGGCCACCACCAGCTGGTGAATTGGTTGAAAAATCGATATAAGAAGGGAGTGATGAGGGCATATAATCTCCAAAAGTATTGAATATAAAATCATGTAAATCGTTGTATTAATTCAGAATATTGGCTAATCACCTTCTCAACTGAAAATTTCTGAAATGCTAGTAAAGCAGCTCTGCCATCAGCCAAAATATAATTTGGCGAGGAAAAGTAATTCATTAACGCATCAATTGCTTCAACAATGTCAGCTCGACCAGTATCTTTGTTTATGTTTACAAAACAGCCCCCTATTTCGTTAGTTATAGGGTCAGCAAGGGTCTCTTGAAGAGCTCCCCAGCGGGTAGCAACAACCGGCTTGCCGAAAGCCATCATTTCGATAGCTGATAAATTTAGAGTTTCCGCTGGGTAAACAGTCAAAATTAAGCCAACATCTGCAGCGGTGAGGTAACTTGATACATCACTCTGAAATCCCAAGAAATGAATATTGGTGCGAGCTTCAGTTTGCTCAACTTGATATCTTAAGCTTCTTAAATACTCGCTATCACCCAGACATAGAAGATGCATTGATTTCTTCGAATTCTGTTCTTTAAGTTGCGTTAATATTTCAGATACGACAAGAATAGCTTCTGCCCATCCTTTTTCTTCGATACCGCGTGCTGAGCATAAAACGACCATATCCTCCTGGTTGATACCCAGGTTCTTTCTAATAGCTAAACGCTTAATATCGCTTCCAACTGTATCTGGTTTGTCAACGCAAAGGGTGATTTTTTCGATTTTTTGACTAATACCAGGAACATACCTTTCAAAGGTTTGACGTTCACTATCTGCAGTAATAATGATAGCGTTAGGATAATTAAGGATTCTTGCCAGATCACCACCAGTTGCAATACCAGCATTCTCAACAAATTTATAATCGCCATGATCGCAGAGTACCCAAGGTATTTGTATGCCTTCCCTAGAATAGCAGTCTGCTAGAAATGCTTCTACATGATAAAGATTAGAGTGAACCAGGTCGATCTTCAGTAACTTGAGTATTTGTGCAAAGCTGCTTGGGTCCCTAATATTTAGAGTTGAGATATTAGATACTTCAGCTGGTATTTGACTGGTTATCTTTTCGGATACATTTGATGGATCAAGTATGAATAAGTAAACGTCATGTTGTTTTACAATTTCACGCATCAAACGAATCACAAAAGTTTGCGCGCCCCCCACATTAAACTCGGTTATAGCGAATAGTATTCGCTTTCTATCTTTTTTTGCATGAAAGGCTTGCTCTAAGAATTTATGTTCGTCGGCTATTACTGCTAATTCCCGTTTTGCAATGTCAGGCGCTCCGAACTGTACTTGTAAGACAGCAGTTTCAAAAATACTCTTTACTCTATCTTTCATTGTTTTGCAGTCTTCATGAAAAACAGAAAATGCAATGTGCTTACGTATTATATGGATTGGGTATCCCTGAGACATACGCATAAATAAATCGAAGTCCATTGCGTAATGTAATGTTATATCAACAGGCCCATATTTAAGCCATGCTTGCTTTGAAAAAAAACAACCAGGTTGAATGATATAGTTTTTTCGATAGTCCTTAAAAGCTTCAGGACCAACTTCTTGATATTGTTGTTCGTGGATGAAATTAAAATTTACATCAACTAACCAACTTAATCCTAGTATTATATCGCCGCGCTGTGATTCTATATACCCTTCTGCGATATGCCATAATGCATCTTTGAAATATATATCGTCGCCATTCAGCCAGGTGAGAAGATCGCCACTAGCCCTAGAGAATCCCTTGTTTATCGCGTCTGACTGCCCTTCATCAGGATGTGAGCACCAATAATTAAATACATCTTGGTAATATTTTATTACATCAATTGATTCATCGTCAGAGCCTCCATCCATGAGAATAAATTCGAGATTCGGATAGCCTTGTAGCAACACTGATCTTATTGTTCGTTCAAGTGTATGGCCACTGCGAAAACATGGCGTTATCACTGAGATTTTAGGGAGTGATACGGGGAGTTCGCCTGATTCATAGGCAATCCGAAATTTACTGACTTCGCCAGTAAAGGTTGCTTTTTCCCATGGGTTTTGATGTTCTGGGTTGATAGATAATCTATTCACGATATTTTCTTTGGTTGAACGTTATGCGGAAAAAATTCCAAGATCGATAATCACGTCGCCAATCTTGCCATAGCCTAATTCATTATTGATTTTCAATACAATTTCATTATTGGCATCATTGGTAAGTGGTAATTTTGTTTCATAAGGCTCTAGCGCTTCTGATGCTGATATTTTGATTGACTCGTGATTTGGAAGTGTTATAGATATGAAATAAGAACAACTTTCTGCAAGCGTAGATTTTAAAAAAAGGCTTGAATTTTTATTAAATTCACCCGTGGTTATCCGAAGTCGGATGGCCTTGTTATCTGATAATCTTAGTCTTCTGAACGCCCAGCCTTGATTTAAGTATATTGTTTCTTCTGTGTTTGGGTGCAGTCGTAAATATTTTGTATAATCCATATCCTCGTGCAGTTGTGTGGACATGCACCTAAACGTCAACGCCTGCTCTTGTCTTGCTACGGAGGTGTTCGGATAAATCTTTGTTCTTGATGTTAACGAATCTTTAAATGCAGATAAAAAGCGGTTTGCCTGATCACTCGCTTTATTGTTATTTTTTACATATTCTTTGCACCGTAAAGGCGAATAATTCACTTCTTTTGCAATAGTGCGATTTATAATGTCTTTTAAAGATGCTATATCTTGGTGATTTACTAGGTAACCAGTTTCATTGGTCTCATTAATTATCTCACCACAGCCGCCGCTGTTATAGGTAATTACTGGCGTGCCCATTGCAAGGGACTCAATTATTACATTAGGGTAGTTATCTTCAAGGGTGGGCAATACTAAAAAGTCTGCTGCAGAATAAATTTCTGCGATCTTATGTTCATCTCTAATATGCCCCATGTTGATTAGGTTAAATTGAGCTGATGATAATCCATCGAACACATGGTGCTCGTTACCTAGCGTAACTACAGTTGCAATAGTTGTAATCCCTATTGGTTTAGAAGGTGAATCTTTTAATTCTTCTGCAATTTCTAATAGTGCTTGAACAAATACCGCAGCACCTTTCCTTCGTTCATCTAATCCATTCGCTATGAATAGAAAAGTCACATGATTAGGCGGAATGTTAAGTAAAAAGCTCGATTTTGTTCGTGATATGCTTTTTTCATTAAACGCAGGTGATAGTGGGTTTGGGATGCAATAGTTTTTTATCCCACGAAATAAGGCTGAGCTAGCAGCTAGTTCGCCGAGCCAATTGCTTGGCGTCGTCAGGTAAATGTTTTTGTGATTACGAAAAACATGTTGTAATTCATCAAATTGGGCACGGACTATTAGCTTTCCAATGTCTGTGGAAATTTGCGGGCATGGGTAACAAGTAGACTGGAACTCTATGCAACCAGCTGAATAATGACACCCACCTGTAAAATGCCGCATATCATGTAAAGTAAAAAAAACAGGCTTACCCAGCTCAAGTATCTTATTGATTGAGTAAGCAGACAAAAAAAACGAACTCCAATGAATGTTAATAATGTCTGCTTCATTTAAAGCTTCATGTTTTGCAATGTCAAACCCTGTGTCAATCGCTGAGAAAAGTGTGTTGGATATTTCGGTTCTTAATGTGAAGTTGCTATATATTATCCGGTCTGTAATTTCGCGAAGCCAATGTAAGCAGTGCCAAAAAATTGTTTCAGTAAGTTCAGTATTCGTTAGTGATGCTACAGTTTGATTGCTTAATAATTCTTCAATAGAGGAATGTTGTGTGTCCTGAGTTGGATTCTGAATAATCTCTTCAACCATTACATCATTAGTTTGTTTTTCTAGTACCAACATTCTACAACTGACTTCGCTATTTTCATTGAGACTTTTATGAAGTCTATAAGCTGCTATGGCCGCCCCCCCTTGAGTGTCAGTTGTACTAACTACGCATACTTTTATTTTTTCAGCTGGCAAATCTGATGGAGGGGCTTCAACTTCGACGTTTCTTGTGTATTGATTATGGATATCCCATAGTTTTGTTAATTTTCTTTTTAATATCTGCGCCTCGCGGTATATCGGATAAGCTGTTGCGTTAATAGGATCTTCACTTTCATGAGTTCTTCTTAGTTGAGATGCTTTTCTAATTATTTTTACTGTATCTAATGTGCTTTTGTTGTCTGAGATTGTTGTGGTTGAGCATAGATTCACCATTTGCTGATCATTCAAATGAACCGTAAGCGCAAGGAGTTCAAGTAATGTTAATTTCTGGGTTTTATACAAAAATGGCAGTAGCATGGCTAAGCTTTCATTTTGTCCTGTGCCAAGATTGGCATTAATGTTCCGCCTTATTCTTTGGAAGCTTTCTAGCATGTTAATTATTAAGAATTATTAGTTATTGTTAAAAAGATTTTGTTGTTTTGTAAAATCTTGTTTGATGTTTCTGCAAAGATACTCGAATTCTTCACTAAATATGCTGATAGCTTTTCTGATTTGGTATGAAATGCATTTTGTCTAGGATTAAAAGACTCTGGCACATTGTTGATAAGTTCATCTATACGATATTTTGTTTCTTCAGGCAAATGATCTCTCAATTCTGTTAGTGTATTCGTTATGAATTTATTGATTCTGTTGTAATGCACTACTTGCCAGTATGGCTGCGGGTTAGCTAACACAGGATGCACCCACTTTTTCATGAAGCTTTCTATGTAATATGACTTTTCTTCTAGCCATGTATTCAGCATTTTCTCATTCGGTGGGCAATATTTGTTGTCAAGAATTCGAAATGCAGATTCTATAATTTCTGGTTCATGAGCTATCCAAATCTTCTCCATGTTTATACCTGACTCATGAAGTTCTTGTTTATAGTTTTGTAATTGTTCCAATGCAAACCATGAAGTCAGAATAAACAGTGGATCTCTAACCAAAATTACACGTCGTACACTTGCATTGGGCGTGAATGCAGGGTCGACTAATTCTAAATCGTGAGATTTAACTAAACGTAACCTGGATGATCCATCCTTTTGGCAAAATTGTGCATATCCAGTCAATACGCAAGGCATCTTCTTGCAACAACCGGGCTCCTGATACCATTCGCAAAATGAAAAGTCGTCGCCCAACAATTTGGCAAACGTATTTTTCATATAATGCAAACCAGAACGCGGCAGCGATTTTGAATCTAGCAAAATAAACTGCGGAGATTCTTTTTGTTGAGACGACTGCGAAATACCTTGGTAGAAGGCATAAGCATTTGTGCTGAATAACGGATTTTCTGCAATTGGTTCGCGATCAGGCGTGTCGTTTGTAAGCGGCTTATTGAAATTCGCTTTGATTGTTTGTAGCCGTCCTTCGCTTCCTGCCGCTAATCCTAATTGACTCAGTTGTTGTCCTGCCCGTGCTTGGCTAATTAATCTGACATCACTTCCGAGGGCGCCATTAGCTATGGCACTTTCAAAATGTCGCATGGCCCGCGTTTGTTGACCAATAACTGCAGCCGCTCGACCTAAACTGTTATGTACGCCGGCAATTAATATCTGGCTAACTAATTTTTTACTGCAGCCCCAATCTTGTGCCAAGCGGGTAAATTGCCTTGCGGTGTTATTGTCACCTTGTTGCAAATGCCCGGCAGCTGCTAACAGCGCCAATTTTGCCCGATCAGGATGGTGTTGTAGTGTCTCACGTTCAATTTTTATCAGGCTTTCCCAGTCGCCAAATTGCCATTGAGTACGGGCTCGTTCTAAGAGATTTTCATCATAAGGCACCAGACTAGTATTTTGATTATGTAAATCATGCTCTTGTTCATTAGTCATTTCTATTTTGTCAGCTTTATTTTTGGGCGAGCGACTTAACCAATGGCTTAGATAACTTGTTATCTTATTAAAAAGAGTGAGTTGTTTCATTAAACTCGCCATCCATAGGTTTTATAGGTCATAAACCAGGCTCTCTTAATAATACATCTTTAATCAGTTCAAGTTGTGCTTCAGCTTTCAACATTTCATTATTAAGCATTTGCTGACGTGCTTCATTTTCGATATATTGATCTTTTAAGTTATTAATCTGTTTTTCTTGTTGTTGTAATTGGATATTGAGTTCATCGCGTTCTTGGCTTAAGGCATCAATACGGGATTGGCGCTCGCTAGCTAATTGCGCTTGTTGATCTCTTGCTTGGTTTAAGCTGGCTATTTCGCTGTTTAATGTATCGCGTTGTCCAAGTAAGGCTGTTATTTCTTCATCGCTCAATTCTTGTACTTGCTTCAGTTGTGCTATTTGCGCCTGATGCTCTGATACGTGTTGATCTTGCGTTGCAACACGTTGTGCTAGTTCATTACGTTCTTGGCTTAAGGCATCAATACGAGATTGGCGCTCACTGGCTAATTGCGCTTGTTGATCTCTTGCTTGGTTTAAGCTGGCTATTTCGCTGTTTAATGTATCGCGCTGTCCAAGTAAGGCTGTTATTTCTTCATCGCTCAATTCTTGTACTTGCTTCAGTTGTGCTATTTGCGCCTGATGCTCTGATACGTGTTGATCTTGCGTTGCAACACGTTGTGCTAGTTCATTA
>CANGLL010000068.1 GCA_947454605.1 Methylococcaceae bacterium
CCTCCTTTAGATATACATGCGGTTTATCCGCACAGAAAGTATCTGTCTGCAAAAGTTAAAGCTTTCATGGACTTTCTACAAGTTTGGCTAGAACATAGGGTGAGTATGCCTGGCACTGAGCAATGATATCGACAGATCAACATTGGGATGCCATATATGACAGGGCCTTAATCAACGACTCTGATCCTCTCAATTGTGCTGAGGTACTGAGAGAAAATGCTTTTTTATTGCCTCCCACAGGCAAAGCATTAGATATAGCATGTGGAATAGGAGCGAATGCAACGTTTTTAGCTCGGCATGGGCTAGCGGTTACTGCCGTCGATATATCAAAAGTTGCTATCGATAAATTATCTTCTTATGCAAGCTGTAACGCCCTAGATATCAACGCTTATGACCAAAATATAGACCCTAATAGTATCCATAAATGTGCTTTTGATGTCATTGTTGTGAGTCGTTTTCTTGACCGCAGGCTCTCTGATGCGATAATAGACGCACTTAAACCGGATGGATTGCTTTTTTATCAAACTTTTACGAAAGAAAAAACTACCCCGACCTCGCCTAATAACCCCGATTATCTATTAAATCGTAACGAACTTTTAATATTGTTCTCATCATTACAGGTTATTTTATACAGAGAAAATGGTTTAGTCGGCTTGCCAAGTATTGGCTTAAGAAACCAAGCGCAGTTTATTGGTCAAAAATACATTAATAAAACATCATGATAGAAAATTTAAATCCAATACAATCTTATGAATTGTTACAGCAAAATAAAGCGAGTGTTCTCGTTGATGTACGTACAAAAATTGAACACAGCTTTGTAGGTCATCCCATAGGGGCTATTCATATCCCTTGGAAAGAGTTCCCTACGATGCAAATCAATGAATCTTTTATTAGAGACGTAGAAAAAATAGCCCCTGATAAAACAGCACCTATTCTATTACTATGCCGAAGTGGACAACGCTCTTTAGACGCCGCAAAAGCACTAGAAGCTTATGGCTACAAACACCTAGTGAATATAACCGATGGCTTTGAAGGCCCACTAGATGGTTCAAACCATAGAGGAAATATGGGTGGGTGGCGTTACAACAAATTACCTTGGCAACAAAGTTAAGACGAAATAAAACTATTACTAACACTATTTATAAGGCTAAATACGCCTACCCCATACCCCATTTTTAAACTATTAGAGTACCCAAAAAGTGATTGAAAAATTAAGAAACATCGCCATCATCGCTCACGTTGACCATGGTAAGACGACCCTTGTTGATAAGTTATTACAACAATCAGGTACCTTTGCGTCTCACGCTAAAGTGACTGAACGTATCATGGATTCCAACGATATCGAAAAAGAGCGTGGTATCACCATTCTTGCAAAAAATACGGCATTAGATTGGAACGGCTACCACATCAATATCGTTGACACCCCAGGCCATGCTGATTTTGGTGGTGAAGTGGAACGTGTATTATCGATGGTTGATTGCGTATTACTTTTAGTTGATGCGGTTGATGGTCCAATGCCTCAAACACGTTTTGTAACTCAAAAAGCTTTCGCTTTAGGTTTAAAACCGATTGTTGTTATTAACAAAATTGACCGTCCAGGCGCTCGTCCTGATTGGGTTGTTGATCAAACTTTTGACTTATTCGATCGCCTAGGCGCTACTGATGAACAATTAGACTTCCCGATTGTTTATGCATCTGCCATTAATGGCTATGCTGGTTTAGAGAGCGATGTAAGTGGTGGAGACATGACACCGTTATTCGAAACCATTGTAGAAAAAGTAAGTCCACCACCTGTTGACGTGGATGGCACATTCCAAATGCAAGTATCAAGCTTGGATTACAACACTTATGTGGGCGTTATTGGTATTGGCCGTATTCAACGCGGCAGCATTAAACCCAATCAACCTTTAGTGGTTGTTAACCGTGAAGGTGTTGAACGTAAAGCGAGAATGCTACAAATTTATGGCTTCCATGGACTAGAGCGCGTCGAAGTTCAAGAAGCGCGTGCAGGCGACATTATCGCTTTCGCGGGTATCGAGAAATTAGAAATTTCTGACACACTTTGCAATCCTGATGCAGTAGAAGCAATGACTCCGTTATCAGTTGATGAACCGACTGTAAGTATGACGTTCCAAGTTAACAACTCTCCTTTCGCAGGTAAAGAAGGTAAGTTTGTTACTACGCGTCAAATTCGTGATCGTTTAGATAAAGAATTACAACACAACGTAGCTTTACGCGTTGAAGACACAGCTGATCCAGATAAATTTAAAGTATCTGGCCGTGGAGAATTGCATTTATCAGTATTAATTGAAAACATGCGCCGTGAAGGTTTCGAGATGGGCGTATCGCGTCCAGAAGTAATTCTTAAAGAAATTGATGGTAAAAAGTGCGAACCATTCGAAATGGTGACTATTGAGGTGGAAGAAGAACACCAAGGTAGCATCATGGAAAAACTGGGTGATCGTAAAGGTGATTTAACCAATATGGTACCTGATGGTAAAGGTCGTATTCGTTTGGAATACATGATGCCATCACGTGGTTTAATTGGTTTCCAAACTGAATTTATGACAGCGACTTCCGGTTCAGGTTTGTTGTATCACGTATTCGACCATTACGGCCCCATGAAAGCCGGTGATGTGGGTAGCAGATTACGTGGCGTAATGATTTCTATGGTAGCGGGCAAAGCGGTTACTTATTCGTTACATCCATTACAAGAACGCGGTGAGTTGTTATTAGTTAATGGCGATGAAGTATACGAAGGTATGCTAGTCGGTTTACATTCTCGTAGTAATGACCTGTGTGTTAACCCTTGTAAAGCAAAACAATTAACCAATATTCGTGCTTCAGGTACTGACGATACCTTAACCTTAGCGCGTATTCAAAAATTAACCTTAGAACAAGCTTTAGAGTTTATTGCTGAAGACGAGTTGGTTGAAGTTACGCCAAAATCTATCCGTTTACGTAAAAAACTATTAACTGAAAACGAACGTAAAAGAGCGTCTAAAGGTTAATATTAACTATTCATTATTCACTGACCTTATTTGAGAACTATGACGCAACGTACTTCAGTAGTCGAACGCAATACCCTTGAAACTCAAATTACTTGCAAGATCAATCTTGATGGCACAGGCATATCCTCATTTATTACAGGTGTGCCTTTTCTTGACCACATGCTAGACCAAATTGCTAGACATGGTTTGATTGATATAGATATTCACGCAGTAGGCGATTTAGAAATAGACGCCCATCACACTGTGGAAGATATTGGCATTACCTTGGGCCAAGCATTTGCTCAGGCTATTGGAGACAAGCGCGGCATTTATAGATACGGTCATTCGTACGTTCCTCTGGATGAATCTTTATCCAGAGTCGTTATCGACTTCTCCGGTCGTCCTGGGTTGTTTTACGATGTCACTTATCCCAAAGGAATGATTGGTCGCTTTGATGTTGATTTATTTAGAGAGTTTTTCCAAGGCTTTGTTAATCATGCAGGGGTGACCTTACATATTGATAATTTGAAAGGCGCTAATGCTCATCATGTTGCAGAAACTATCTTTAAAGCTTTCGGTCGGGCAATTCGCATGGCGATTACCGCAGACACTCGAATGGCGGGTATAATGCCCTCCACAAAAGGCAGTCTTTAGCCTTAAACTTTAACTTTTTAACTATTTATGTCTTCTGTTGCTGTTATTGATTACGGAATGGGTAATTTGCATTCAATTGCAAAAGCGTTGCAACATGCAGCACCCGATGTTGATGTACAAATCTTATCCAATCCCGAACTTATTCTAAAAGCAGATAGAGTTGTCTTTCCTGGCGTGGGTGCCATGAGAGACTGTATGGTCGCTCTTGATCAATCTGGTTTAACTGACGTGATCAAGACATCAGCCAAAACAAAACCTTTTTTAGGGATTTGTTTAGGTATGCAAGCCTTACTCAGTGATAGTGAAGAAAACGGTACAACTCAAGCGCTTAATATCTTGCCGGGGCATGTCGTTCATTTTCCTGAGGCCTTAAAAGATGCCAAAGGCAGCAGCCTTAAGATTCCCCACATGGGCTGGAATCAAGTACATTATTCTGCTCACCCATTATGGGAAAATATTCCACAAGATAGTCGTTTCTATTTTGTACACAGTTACTATGCGGTACCTAATGACAAAGCATTAGTCGCTGCCACCACAGATTACCCAGATACCTTTGCTTGTGCCTTGTCTCAAGACAATGTATTTGCCGTACAATTTCATCCAGAAAAAAGTCAGACCGTTGGTTTACAACTGCTCAATAACTTTTTGCATTGGAATGGCCAAGTTTAATCTATACCCCTTTTAAGGATTCAATTTCTATGTTGTTAATACCCGCTATCGATTTAAAAGAAGGAAAATGTGTACGCTTACGTCAAGGACGTATGGATGATGACACAGTCTTCTCTGATGATCCTGTAGCTGTTGCTGGTCGCTGGGTTGCGGCTGGTGCTAAAAGAATTCATTTAGTTGATTTAGACGGTGCTTTTGCTGGCAAACCCGTTAATGCCGATGTTATACATGCCATTGTAGAAGCCTATCCCAACGTACCGGTACAAATTGGTGGCGGCATTCGTGATGAAGAGACCATTCAAGCCTATTTAAATGCCGGTGTTGAATATGTCATTATCGGCACTAAAGCGGTTAATGAACCTCATTTTGTTAGAGATATGGCTCTTGAATATCCACGTCGTATTATCGTCGGCTTAGATGCTAAAGATGGCAAAGTGGCTATTGATGGCTGGTCAAAATTATCTAAACATGATGTTATCGATTTAGCCCAACACTTTGAAGCGGATGGCGTAGAAGCGATTATTTATACCGACATCTCTAGAGATGGCATGATGCAAGGCGTTAATGTTGAAGCGACAGCACGCTTAGCCCGCGCTATTAAAATTCCCGTGATTGCTTCGGGTGGTATTACTAACATTGAAGATATTAGAGCCTTAGGCGCTGTCGCTCATGAAGGTATTATGGGCGCTATTACGGGCCGCGCTATTTATGAAGGTACCTTAGACTTTGCTGAAGCAGAAAAATTAGCTGAATCATTTACTACCTTATGAGCTTAGCCAAACGCATTATTCCTTGCTTAGATGTCGCCAATGGCCGCGTTGTTAAAGGCGTGCAATTTGTAGACATTCGCGATGCAGGTGACCCTGTAGAAGTCGCAAGACGCTATGATCGCGAAGGCGCAGATGAAATTACGTTTTTAGATATTACCGCTACCCATGACAACCGTGACACCATGGTGCATGTGGTTGAGCAAGTCGCAAGTGAAGTATTTATCCCGTTAACAGTGGGTGGGGGCATTAAAACCCTAGAAGATATTAGACGCATGCTAAATGCTGGTGCTGATAAAGTAGGCATTAATAGTGCCGCCGTCTTTAACCCTGAGTTTGTAAGAGAAGCCGCTCAACGCTTTGGCTCACAATGTATCGTAGTCGCGATTGATGCAAAAAAAGTCAGTCAGTCCGGTGAAGGTGATCGTTGGGAAATATTTACCCATGGCGGTCGTAAAGCCACTGGCATAGACGCCATTGAATGGGCTAAAAAGATGGTTGATTACGGCGCAGGGGAAATCCTGTTGACCAGTATGGACCGAGACGGCACTCGAGAAGGTTTTGACTTACCTTTAACGCGCACCATCAGTGAAAGTGTCAGCGTCCCAGTCATTGCTTCAGGTGGCGTGGGTAATTTAGACCACTTAGCAGAAGGCGTCATTCAAGGCAAAGCCGATGCGGTATTGGCGGCCAGCATCTTTCACTTTGCTGAGTATTCTATTCAAGAAGCCAAAGAACACATGGCATCACGCGGCATAGAAATGCGTTTATGAGCGATAGCTGGCTAGATGAAATTAAATGGACAGAAGAAGGTCTCTGTCCTGCCATTGCCCAGCAAGCAGAAAGCGGTAAAATCCTTATGTTTGCCTGGATGAATCGTGAATCTTTGGCCCTAACGGCAGAAGAAGGTTATGCGGTTTATTGGTCTAGATCTCGTAATCGCTTATGGCGTAAAGGCGAAGAGTCTGGACATCGGCAAAAAGTGATTGATATCTATATTGATTGTGATGAAGACGTTATCATCATGAAAATAGAGCAAGAAGGCGGGATCGCCTGCCATACTGGACGTGAAAGCTGTTTTTATCGACGTTTAGTTGATAAACAATGGAAAGTCACAGAGCCTGTTTTAAAAGACCCTCAGCAAATTTATAAAAAAAATGAGTAATGTACTTCAACAATTAGCCGAAATACTTGAGCAACGTAAACTAGAATCAGCGGATAAGTCATACGTCGCCAGTCTTTACGCTAAAGGCACTAACACTATTTTAAAAAAAATAGGTGAAGAAGCCGCAGAGACTATCATTGCTGCAAAAGATGGTGACAAACAACAAATTATTTATGAAACTGCAGACCTATGGTTCCACTGCATGGTGTTACTAGCAGAACAAAATTTAAGTCCTGATGATGTTTTAAATGAACTACAACGGCGCTTTGATTTATCAGGTCTGGATGAAAAAGCGCAACGCACTCAAAAATAACGGGAGTAAACAATGGGCATTGGCATCAAAGAATTATTAGTTATTTTAGTCATTGTTATTGTAGTGTTTGGTACTAAAAAACTACGTAATATTGGAACAGACTTAGGTGGAGCCATTAAAAACTTTCGCTCAGCCGTAAAAGAAGGCGAAGCGGATGGCAAACCCGATGAAAAAGAAGCAGACACTTTAGAAGGTGAAGTGACCTCTAAAACCAACGAAAAAGACTAAGATGTTTGACATAGGGTTTTCTGAATTAGTCATGATAGGCCTAGTCAGTTTAATAGTGATTGGGCCAGAACGCTTACCTAAAGTAGCCCGCATTGTCGGCTTCTGGCTCGGAAAATCTCGAGCCATGATCGCCAACGTCAAATCAGAAATACAATACGAATTACACCAAGAAGAGCTTCGCCAACTGTTAAACGAACAAGTTAACTTAACAGAACTCAATTCAACCTTAGAAGAAACCATAGATTCTCTGGAAGAAACTCAAAAAGATCTCAAACACTTAGATGAACACAAATAAAATGGAAGAGGCGGCACTTCCTTTCATGAGTCATTTAATCGAACTACGTACACGACTGTTAAAGGTCGTAGTATTTGTAATAGCCGTCTTTCTTGCACTCTCAGCTTATGCTAATGAAATCTACAGTTTTTTAGCGGGCCCCTTAATGAAGCATATGCCTCAAAATAGCACCATGATTGCTATTGATGTGGCCTCGCCTTTTTTCACACCGTTCAAATTAGCCCTCGTTGTCGCCGTTTTTATTTCTGTACCCGTCATTCTGTATCAATTTTGGGCTTTCGTGGCTCCTGGGCTTTATAAGCGGGAAAGACGCATGGTATTTCCTTTACTCATTGCCAGCACCTTTCTATTTTACTTAGGGGTCGTCTTTGCCTACTATGTCGTATTTCCCTTAATCTTTGGTTTTTTAACGGCAGCAGCTCCTACTGGTGTCGCCGTAATGACCGACATTACCAAGTATTTGGATTTTGTCTTAACGCTGTTCTTTGCTTTTGGAATTTGCTTCGAAGTACCGATATTCACTATCGTGATGGTATGGACAGGCTTGATAACGCCAGAAAGCCTCGCTGAAAAACGACCTTATGTGATTGTTGGTGCTTTTGTAATTGGGGCTTTTTTAACACCCCCCGATGCTATTTCTCAAACTTTATTAGCCGTACCGATGTGGATGCTATTCGAGATAGGCTTATTATTTTCTAAACTATTTTTTAGAAAATCTGATGAAGAGGATGATGATCAAGACAATCTACCCGTCGTTATCGATGAATAATGCAGACCGACTCAAACTATAAATGGTTAGTACTTATAACCATTTATAGCCTAAATCAATAACGGGGTTACTCGCTTTCTTAAACTACCGCAAAGAAACCCACGGCTTCAATACCAGCAATAGCACAACGCTCATCTTGATCAGACACATCGCCACTGATACCCACCGCACCTAAAAGATTATTTTCTGAATCTCTAATTAATACGCCACCCGGTACAGGCATTATTTTGCCACCCGCCACATCAATTAAAGCATTCATAAAATCAGGACGCTGAGCAGCTACGCCAGCCAAACTTCTTGATGACACCCCCATATTAACGGCGCCCCATGCTTTCGCCGTCGCGATTTGTTGCCTGATCATACTGGCACCATCTTCTCTTTGCATCGCCTTAATATGTCCAGCCGTGTCTAAAACCACGACCGTAAGCGGTGATAAATTTAACTCTCTAGCAATATGAACAGCGGTATTTATAATAAGGTTGGCTTGTTTTAATGTTAATACTGTCATCAGTAACTCTCGTTTATTTAAGTAGAGGGAAAAGATAAGTCTCAATTTTGTCAGCAAGAATAGATTGTGCTTTTACGTTAGGATGTAATCCGTCAAGTTGCATTAAATCTTTATTCAGTACTACATCTTCAAGTATAAAAGGGACTAGTGGGATGCTTAATTCTTTAGACAATTGCGGGTAAACAGCATAAAACTGCTCAATATAGCGTTTGCCGTAATTAGGTGGAATTTTCATGCCCAACAGCATCACTTTAGCTCCATATTTTTGACTAATACGTATCATTTCAGCCAGATTTTTTTTCATCTGTATCAGAGAAAGACCCCTTAAACCATCATTAGCACCTAACTGCACCAATACGATACTCGGTTTATGAGTTGATAATAAGGCATTAACACGAGATAACCCGCCTGCACTTGTTTCTCCACTAATACTGGCATTTATAATACTATAATGCCGCTTGGATTCAATAAGCTTTTTCTGCAATAAAGACACCCAACCTTGATCAAGTTCTAGACCATAGCCAGCGCTAATACTATCACCTAACACCAAAATAGGTGGCGACTGAGCTAAAGCTAAGCTTGGCAAGCATAACGTAGCGATCATCAATAGACACTTAAACATGACACCCACACAAATTAAATCGCATTCACATCCGATAATAGTAGCAGAAAACCTAGCAAAAACAGTCCTAACTGCCGAAGGAACACTGCATATCTTGTCATCGATAGACTTGATAATCAACTCGGGGGAAAGTATTGCCATTATCGGAGAGTCTGGCTCCGGCAAATCAACACTCATTGGCTTATTAGCCGGACTCGATACGTCCACAAGTGGAAGTATTTCCCTCAATGGTCTAGATATCACAAAGATGAATGAAGATGGTCGAGCCGCCATACGTAACGAATTGATTGGTTTTGTCTTTCAATCGTTTCAATTATTACAAGGCTTAACCGCTTTAGAAAATGTCATGCTCCCTTTGGAGTTAAGAGGCGATAAAAAAGCTAAAGCCATTGCCAGCCGGTTATTAGAACGCGTGGGATTAGCCCACCGCTTATCACATACCCCCAAACAACTCTCGGGCGGTGAACAACAACGTGTGGCATTAGCCAGAGCCTTTGCAACCCAACCTAAAATCTTATTTGCTGATGAGCCCACCGGAAATTTAGACAGCAAAACCGGCGCATCCATTATCGATTTACTGTTTGAATTAAACTCAGAAAATCAAACCACCTTAATTTTAGTCACTCACGATGCCCATCTAGCGGCCCGCTGTGAGCGCACTATTAAAATTGAAGCAGGCCAGCAAGTATGAATCTGAGTCGATTTAATTTGGCTTTACGCTTGTTGTGGCGTGATAGTCGCTCAGGCGAATTAACCATACTCATCATAGCCTTGTTAATTGCCGTGACGAGCTCGACCGCGATCTCTTTGTTTTCTGATCGCTTACAGCGCACCATGACCTTGCAAGCTGCTGAGTTTTTAGCCGCCGACTTAGTCATTGCTTGCCCCACCCCCATTCCAACTGACTGGCAATCTCGCGCGAAACAACTTAACTTAACACTCGCTCAAACCGTTGAGTTCCCCAGTGTATTAATTGAACATGATGAACTGCTATTAGCGGGTGTAAAAGCCGTCAGTAGTTCTTATCCTTTACGTGGCCTATTAAAAACAACAG
>CANGLL010000069.1 GCA_947454605.1 Methylococcaceae bacterium
ATAAGAAATACAAAGCAAAAAACATAAATCCCACCGAGCAATGACCGCAGGGGAAAGATTTGTCGGGCGTATTTCCTAACTTAAGCGGGGGCGTATAGTTATATTGCCCACCAAACTCAGTAATGTGTATAGGTCTTGCTCTTCCCCAGTGGTCTTTAAAGACTAGATTAACGACTAGACCGGGACCGATTAAAATCACCAATAATAAATAAGCTAAGCCTCTACGTGCTGTTTTTAAATTAGGTAACACATAGCTCAAGCCAAAAGCGATTAACAGACCTCCGCTCATTATTCTAATAAAGGCATCTGCATAATCGAATAGCATCCGCCATAACCACCAGTCTTTCCAAGGCCAGGTGGCATCAGATTCTGTAGTTCGATAGAAAAAGGCTGAGATTTGTTGATCAAGATCGCTGAACCAAAAAATAGGGGTACTGATTAAGATTAGCACCCCAAGGATGCTTAATTCACGCCAACGTAACGCTAATTTATGATTGTTCATTCAGCTTCGTTTTGTTTTTGTTCGACGGCTCTAGCGGGCCATGATTTAAGGCCCTCAGCGATAAACAAAGTATAAACTTTCGTATTGTCATTGGGGTTAACCGCTTCACCTACTTTTCTAAAGTGAGTAAAAATATCTTTTAGCTCATGGGGTATGTTTTTTCCATTGAGTTCAGAGATAACAAAAGCCGTCTTACCTATAAATTGGGTGGGGCCAGGCCATACTTCGTATTGAGAATAGACACCTCCCTTATCTTCATAACGATAGACTTGAGGATGATCAGGTAGATAAAAGGCCAGTTGACTGGTTAAGTAGCGATGCCCCACTGTTAAGAAAAAGTCCGGCTTAGCGTCAATCGATTGTTTTTGGCTTTCTGCCACAATGCTATTCACAAATCCTTGGGTATGTTTAAAGCGATAAGTGGGGTCAATAGCGGTATTTTGTAGATTAAAGGTTTGGATTAATACCGGCAGTGCATAGGTCAGGGTGACAAATATATACCCCAGCATTAAGCCGTACTTCACTGATTTTTGCCAAAGTCCTGCTTGCCATTGGCCGCTCAATAAAATGATAGCCGTAAAATAAAACGGCATAGGCCAGTTGCCTTGGGTCTTTTGTAGGCCATTAAGTGCAATAAAGCCGAGAACTAAAACAGGGCCCATCCATACTAAGAATTGCTCTTGGGCCGGTAATTCTTTGAGTTTTATAGTGAGTTTAAAGCTGATAATGATCAATAATACCGCGATAATCGGGGTTAATAGTAAAAGTTGATACAATAATACCGTCAACATTTGCCCAAGTCGTTTTAATAAACTAATGGATTCCTCAGTCACAAAGTGACCTTTGCTGTGTCCGTACATTACCCAGTCATGGTTTTGATTCCATAAAATGAGGGGAATCATGCAGAGGATGATGGGGAATAAATAAATTAAAAACTCCCGTTTAAATAGAACATAACGTTGTTTATCGGTTAATAAATAACCCACTAACATTAACGGGATTAGTAAAGCGCCTTGTTTACTGAGTAGCGCTGCCCCTGTGGCTAAGCCTGCCCAAAACCAACTGAGCAGGTGGCCTTTAAATAGCGCGTGTTGAAGATAGTAAATACTCATCATCCAAAAGCAATACAGTGGTGGATCGATGGTTATTATAAAGTTGGCGATTAAGTTAGCCGGTGTCGCTAAGACCATTAATAAAGCTAAGGCCGCGGTTTGTGCGTTATAGATGGCTTTGGTCGTGGCATAGAAATAGGCTAAAAAAACAGTCCCCAGCACAACAGTCGGTAAACGTACCATAGCGACCGTGTTGCCACCTAACTCAGTAAATAATCGAATTAACCAAGCTACCATCGGGGGTTTGCTGTAGTAACACCAATCCAATTGACGTGACCAATCCCAGTAATACGCTTCATCACCTATTAAATCTAAACCGTTAATAAAAAGGTAACTGCTGCGTAATAAAAATACGCCTGCTAAGGTTAAGAATAGATGATGGTTAATAAATAAACGTGTTTTGGTAAGCATTGAGCGTCAAATAAAGATAATCTAATAGCGGCATATTATAGCTATTGTCTTAACTGTTTTTGTTAATTCCGTCAGTGTGCATTGATTTTCGGCACTTTTATCCGTATTCTTTGTCCAACGATGACTTTGATAGTCATGTGGCTTGTTACTTGGCACATTACCCCCCGCGTATAAATAACTTAACGATTAAAAATCATGATGACCCTAAAACACATATTTAGATCTGAACTTCAGGTCAGGTTATTGGCTTGTTTATTTTTCTTGTTGCTCAGTGCGTTGATGTCTTCAAATATCTATGCAGCAGATATTAGAGTGTCTGTCGATCGAAACCCTGTCAGTGTGGATGAGTCTTTTCAAATAACGTTTACGGCGAGTCAATCACCGGATGATGATCCGGATTTTAGTCCCTTAGAACAAGACTTTAACATTATCAATCAGAGCAATAGCTCCAGTTCATCTTGGGTGAATGGTAAATCGACAAAAGTCGTCCAGTGGATTGTCAATGTCATGGCTAAGCAGACCGGTAGCTTAGTTATTCCGGCAATAAAATTTGGTAAAGATGTCAGTCGAGCTTCCAGCATCTTAGTGGCTGATAAATCATCCAAGAAAGCGCTGGATACGAATGAAGATCTTTTTATAGATGTAGAGGCAAGCCCTCAGAATCCTTATATACAATCGCAAGTTTTTTATACTTTGCGTTTATATACCAAAGTGAATATTTCACAGGCACGTTTAAATGAACCCGAGTTATCAGATGCGGTGATTGAGCGCTTAGGGGAAGACAGTAATTACAACACGCAAGTCAATGGCGTCGATTATTCGGTCACTGAGCGTAAATATGCCTTTTTTCCGCAAAAGAGTGGCAAATTAACCATTAAGCCCTTGGTATTAACAGCAGAAGTGTTGGTTAACAATGCACAGAGTATTAATCCGTTTTTTAACTCTCAAATGAGTAAAACTAAACGGGTTGAATCTAAAACCATTACCTTAGATGTTAAACCTGTGCCGGCTGAGTTTAAAGGACAGCATTGGTTATCAGCGGAGCAGTTGGTTTTAAAACAAGAATGGTCAACCGATGTAGCTCAATTAAAAGTAGGGGAGCCCGTTACCAGAACCTTAAGCTTAGTCGCTAAAGGCACGACTGTGGGTCAATTACCTGAATTGAATACCACCCAAACCTCCGAAGAATTAAAAGCGTATCCCGATCAGCCAGTATTGCAAGAACAGAAAAAAGTTGAGGGCCTGATCGCTTTTAGAGAAGAAAAAATTGCCTTAATTCCGTCTAAAGCCGGTACCTATCCATTGCCAGCTATTGAAATTCCTTGGTTTAATACGCAAACTCAAAAGCTAGAAATAGCTAAGATTCCAGAAGAAACCTTAACAACGGCAGCTGTTGCTACGCAACCTGAGCCAACACCTGCGCCCACTTTTACCCCCTTAGAAACAACCAAGACGGATAGTGTGGCTATCGCTGATAGTTACCAAAACACACCCATTTGGTTATGGGTATCAATATTTTTAGCCTTGGGTTGGTTAATAACCCTTATCGTTTTTTTAAGGAAGCGTCGCCCAAAAGCCGAAGTATGGGTAGAGGATGAGTCTGAGATTAGTTTAAAAGCCGCGATTAAAAATTTAAAACATGCCTGTGCTAATAACGATGCGCTTGCTGCTAAAGAAGCCTTATTAATCTGGGGAAATCATAAGTTTGATACTAATAATTTAGGCGCTTTGGCTGGGTTTTGTGATGCACGCTTAAGAGATGAAATAGTACTTCTTAATCAAACCTTGTATGGCAAGGAAAGCGCCCAATGGGAAGGCAAGAAATTATTCCAAGCCTTTACAGAAAATAAAGCCAGAGGCGCGATAAAAGAAACCGTCGATAAGAGCTTAGAGCCACTGTATAAATTGTAGTAAGCGCTTTAAGTGATAATTATTCTAAACAGTAACGTTTTTTAAACTAGCGGGTCTTTTACGTGTCTGTATTTCGCTTTCAGCAGTTTTCGGTGATACAAGAAAACTCTGCCATGAAGGTGTGTACCGATGCGGTGCTGTTCGGTGCTATGGCGCCTGTAAAACAAGGCGATAGTCTGCTGGATATTGGTACCGGAACAGGGCTGTTGTCATTAATGGGTGCCCAGTTAGGTGCAGAGCAAATAACTGCGGTTGAGTTAACGTTGCCCGCTTATGAAGAAGCCGCATTAAACTTTAAAAACAGCCCTTGGGCAGAGCAACTTGAGGCTTTACATGCGGATATACAAAGTTTTGCAGCTCATAGCATTGCCCAATATGATCTTATTATCTGTAACCCACCTTTTTTTACAGATCACAGCAAGGCTTATAATCAGTTAAGAAATACCGCCAGACATACCGATCAGTTAACGTTTGAAGACTTGCTAGACAGTGTTAATCGGCTATTATCTGAAAAGGGTTTGTTTTATGTGTTGTTACCTATCCATGCCATAGAGAAATTTACCGCTTTGGCTTTAGCACTGGGTTTGTATCTAAATCGGCAAATAGATTTTCGAGGTTATGCGCATAACGAAGCCAAAGTGAGTGCCTTAACCTACAGTATGCAAATATCGATACCCTATAAAAAGTGCTTAACCATCTATAAAGCAGAAAGAGTTTATTCCGAAGAGAGCGAACAGTATTTATCGCCTTTTTTATTGCGGTTTGCGCTTAAATGAGTTAAGTGTGGTCTTGATAGCGTATCTTATGCAAACATAAATTTTTTAGCTAAAAGTTCACAAATAGAATTGAGCCTATTAAAACCCTCATCTTAAATACAACGTAAACCTCACCCATGACGGTTGTTTTTAAGCGTAGAATGAAGCGACTAAATTTTAGTCGCTCATTGGACAATAATAATGAAAATAATGCATAAAGCGGCACTCATCTTAGTGTTTGTGTCTTTTGGTTCGATGGTTTCTGCAGATGTTACTTTGCAAACTAAAGAAGAAGTTCAAGGTACTTGGAAATTACAAACCACCAAGAACTCATTAACGGATAAACAAGCGATCGACAGAGAAGATACATGGGTCTTCAAAGATGGCAAAGTGACTATCTTAAACATACCGCGTGAAGGTACTCACTATGATCAAGCCCCGGTTGCTTATGAAGTAGAAGCCGGTAAATTAAAAGTAGCTATTATCGGTAGTAGTCGTTTTGACCTTTTTACAGTGATTGATTTGGCTGATAACGCGATGACCTTAAAGGGTAAATACGGCGGTTATTATTACTTCATTAAAAAATAAACTTTAGTTTTGTTATCTCTCTTAGAGATTACTTTTTTAAAGTCATTCAACTCGTTATAATGTTTCTGAAGGGTGTTGATTAGTTGTTTTAAGCACCACCCTTTTAACAGACTCTCCGTTTTATAAATCATCACTCCTATTGAGTTTTAAAAACTTTTATTGAGATATTCAATATGCTTAATGCACTAAAATTTAACGCTAGAATTTGGTTTTTCTTAGGCTTCTTGGCTTGTGGGGGTCTATTAGGTATGGGCGCTTATTTTCAATTAGTTCAGAGATTAGAACCCTGTCCTTTGTGCATATCTCAGCGTATCGCTATCTTCTTTACTGGGATAGTTTTTTTAATTGCGGCGCTACATAATCCTAAGTCGATAGGCGTTAAGCGCTATGCAATAACAGGCACTATAACGGCCTTATTGGGTGCTTCAATCTCAACAAGACATGTTTGGTTACAACATTTACCTGCTGATAAGGTACCCGAGTGCGGACCAGAATTAAGCTATATGCTCGAGTATTTTCCTTTGTTTGATACTTTAAAGTTTATGTTAAGTGGTACAGGTGACTGCGCTAAAGTGGATTGGACTTTGTTAGGTTTTAGTATGCCAGTTTGGACTTTGTTGGCTTTTTTAATATTAGCGACTTTGAGTTTTTTGCAGATTTGGAATACGGATAAGGAATAAGTCTATTCTATAAGCTTTATTAGTGATGCCCTCTATCGGTCCGGTAATTTTTAGAGTTGCTATTCAAGTCCCTGTTTATCGTTTATTTGATTATTTAGCGCCGATAGATATCGATTTAAGCACGCTAGTTCCCGGAGTAAGATTGGAAGTGCCCTTTGGTAAGGGACTAAAGATCGCTTATTTGTTAGAAATTACTCAGCAGAGCGATATTGATATCAGTAAGCTAAAACCGGTGATACGAATTTTAGATCATTATTCTTTGTTATCAGCTAAAGATTTGCGTTTATTAAAATGGGCGAGTGAGTATTATCACCATCCCATAGGTGATGTTGTCAGCACAGCTTTTCCAACAGCTTTAAGACAAGGTAAGTCAGCTGTTTTAAAAGAGAAGCAGTACTTTTGTTTAACAGAATTAGGTAGAACAGCGGATTCGACGGTTTTAAAGCGCGCACCCAAACAAAAAAGTCTCTTAGACAAGTTTCAGGCAAGTAATGTTACTCTTTCCGAAACAGCGTTAGCAGAATGGAATCCGCATTGGCGTCCAGCACTTAACGCATTAATCACGCAACAATTGTTAAGCCAGTCTGATGTTAAGAGGCCTTATATTGCGCCCCAAAAAGTTCTTAGCAATCCAGCCTTAATATGTAATCCACAACAACAATTAGCGATTGATAGTGTATGTAATCATCTGGGTCGTTTTAAAGCCTTTTTATTAGAAGGGGTTACAGGCAGTGGTAAGACAGAAGTTTATTTGCAGATTATTCAAGCTGTTTTAGAGCAAGGTTTACAGGTGTTGGTGTTAGTGCCTGAAATCACTTTAACACCTCAGCTCGAAGAACGCTTTAGACATCGTTTTGCAGTTAATATTGCTGTCTCTCACTCTAAACTCACTGATAAACAACGCCAAATAGCGTGGTTACAAATGCAGACAGGGCAATGCTCCATTATGTTGGGGACCCGTTCGGCTTTATTTACCCCCTTAACAAGACCCGGTTTGATTATTCTGGATGAAGAGCATGATGGCTCTTTTAAACAGCAAGAAGGCTTTCGATTTTCAGCGAGAGATGTAGCCATGGTGCGTGCGAAATCGTTAGCGATTCCTGTGGTATTGGGTTCAGCCACCCCTTCTTTAGAAAGCTTACATAATGCCCAGCGACAACGCTATGAGTTATTGCATTTACCTGAGCGAGCCGGCAATTCTATAGAGCCGGCGTTGCATTTACTGGATATAAGAAATAAAGCGATACAAGAAGGTTTGTCTGAAGCGTTAATCTTAGAAATGCATAAAACCTTGGCCAAAAAAGAACAGGTCTTGTTATTTTTAAATAGACGCGGTTTTGCGCCGACATTGATCTGCCATGGGTGTGGCTGGGTGGCCAGATGTTTACGATGTGATGCCAATTTGGTCATTCATTATGATGAAGGTCGTTTGCGTTGCCATCATTGCGAGCAAGAACAACAACTCTTAAAGCAGTGTCCAGATTGTCAAAGTAGTCAATTAACACCCTTAGGTTTAGGCACTGAGCGAGTCGAGAGAGTATTAGCCGAATTGTTTGCCGATAAAGTCATCGTTAGATTAGATAGAGATACCACCCAGCGTAAAGGTGTTTTGGAAAACTATTTACGGCAAATAAATCAGGGGGCTGTTGATATCATTTTAGGTACTCAAATGCTCGCTAAAGGCCATCATTTTCCCGATGTAACTTTAGTCGCTATTTTGGATGTGGACAGCGGATTGTTTAGTATTGATTTCCATGCCTCAGAGAAAATGGCGCAGATGATTGTGCAAGTGTCGGGTCGAGCAGGACGTGCAGAAAAGCCGGGTAAGGTGATTATGCAAACAAGACAGCCAGAGCATCCTTTATTAACGACGCTCATTACCCAAGGTTACAATAGTTTTGCTCAAAAAGTATTGCAAGAGCGGCAAGAAGCTGCATTACCTCCTTACAGTTATCAGGCTTTGTTAAGAGTGCAGGCATTAGATTCTGCTGCACCCAAGTTATTCTTCAATGCCCTAGCTGATTTAATGCAAAACATTAAAGCCAGTCATACCTTGATTTTAGGGCCCGTCGTGGCGCCTATGGCAAAGCGAGCGGGTCAATATCGATATCAAATGTTGTTTCAAAATGCTCGGAGAGATGAGCTACAGCATTTTTTAAGTGCCTTAATGCCAGAATTAGCAAAACTTAAACAAGCAAAAAAAGTCCGCTGGTCATTGGATGTAGATCCGGTTGATCTCTATTAAGATTGTTTGAATGGATAAACACTGCAAATTAATGGATAATGTAGGCTTATTTATCCGATTTTACTTCGCAGTGCAGCAATGAAACAAAAAATAGAGGACCTGATTCAACACGCCATTACAGCGCTTAAAGCAGAAGGCGTTATTAGCTTAGAACTAAATCCCCAAATCATTATCGACAGAGCGCGCGATGCTCAACATGGTGATTTTGCATCAAATCTCGCTTTAGTATTAGCTAAGCCCGCTCAATTAAATCCTAGAGAACTCGCCCTTAAAATTATTGCGGCGTTACCTCAAGACGAGGCCGTAACAAAAGTTGAAATAGCAGGTCCCGGATTTATTAATTTTTTTATTAATCCCGATTCACAATATCAAATTGTTAGCCAAATACACGCACAAGGTAATGCTTATGGATTAAGTAAAGTCGGTGCAGATAAAAAGGTTCAGGTTGAATTTGTGTCTGCTAACCCCACAGGGCCTTTGCATGTAGGGCATGGTCGTGGTGCGGCTTATGGTTCTGTTGTAGCAGACTTGTTGGAAGCAGTTGGTTTTAAGGTGCATCGTGAATATTATGTTAATGATGCGGGTCGTCAAATGGATATCTTGGCAGCCAGTGTGTGGTTACGCTATTTAGAAGCCTGTGGCGAGGTTCTGACCTTTCCAAGCAATGCTTATCGTGGTGATTATGTTCGCGAAATAGCAAAAGATATATACGCTAACGCGAGTAATGAGTATCGTCGTCCGATTGAATTGGTTTTAGAAAACACCCCCGCTGATGAAGCGGATGGTGGTGATAAAGACCTCTATATTGATGCCATTATTGAGCGCACCAAAATCTTATTAGGTTCACAATATCGCGAATTTTTCCAAATTGGTTTAGAAAATATTCTGGATGATATTAAAGACGACTTGGAAGATTTCGGTGTTAATTATCAACAGTGGTTTTCAGAACGCGATCTAATGGATGATGGTTCTGTTCAAAAAGCTTTAGCTCGTTTAGAGGCGGGCGGACATCTTTACCAACAGGAAGGTGCAACATGGTTTGCATCGAGTCAATTGGGTGATGAGAAAGATCGCGTGGTCGTGAGAGAAAATGGTCAATATACCTATTTTGCTTCCGATATTGCATACCACATGAATAAACTGGATCGCGGTTTTGATCAGATTATTGATATATGGGGCGCTGACCACCACGGATATGTGCCCAGAGTTAAAGCCGCTATTCAAGCTTTAGGTGCAGACGCTTCAAAACTGAAAGTATTATTAGTACAGTTTGCCGTTCTGTATAGAGGTGAAGAGCGCGTGCAAATGTCGACGCGATCGGGAGAGTTTGTTACGTTGCGTGAGTTACGCAGTGAAGTGGGCAAAGATGCAGCACGTTTCTTTTATGTGATGCGTCGATCTGAACAGCACATGGATTTTGATTTAAAGCTAGCGACATCAAAATCGAATGAGAATCCCGTATTCTATGTACAATATGCGCATGCAAGAGTGAGCAGTGTGTTGCGTCAATTAGATGAAAAAGGCTTTAGCAGAGAGATAGCGTTGGGTATGGAAAACCTAAATCTATTAAACGAAGAGCATGAAATTAGTTTGTTGGGCACCTTAGCGCGTTACCCTGAAGTGCTAGAAAAAGCGGCTTTACAGTATGAGCCCCACCTACTGATACATTATTTGCGTGATTTAGCCCATGAGTTCCATACTTATTACAATGCGCATCAATTCCTTGTTGAAGATGCGGCGGTTCGTAATGCCAGATTGAA
>CANGLL010000070.1 GCA_947454605.1 Methylococcaceae bacterium
CATTCCGCCCTTAGCGATTGATGGCCCTTCCTTATCCATTAGACGTTTTTCGGTAGATAAAATGGGCTTAGATGACTTGGTCATTAAAAATGCCTTAGCAGATTATATGGCTGAGTTTCTTAAGGTGGCGGCTAAGTCCAAATTAAACATTTTAATATCGGGGGGTACAGGCTCTGGTAAAACCACTTTACTGAATGCCATATCTAATTTTATCCCAAATAATGAACGCATCATTACGTTAGAAGACTCTGCTGAACTACAACTGCAACTCCCTCATGTGTTACGTCTAGAAACCCGCCCCGCTAATATAGAAGGTAAAGGTGAGGTGACCTTACGCGACTTAGTGCGTAACTCCTTGAGGATGCGCCCCGATCGTATCGTAATTGGTGAAGTCCGAAGTGGGGAGGCCTTTGATATGCTGCAAGCCATGAATACCGGCCATGAAGGTTCCTTAACCACAGTGCATGCCAATACGCCCCGCGATGCCTTGGCGAGATTAGAAAATATGGTGTCTATGGCAGGTCTGGATATGCCAGCTAAAGCGATTAGAAAACAAATTTCCTCTGCGATTCATTTAATCATCCAGTTGAGTCGGCTTGAGGATGGCTCTAGACGCGTTATTAGTATTCAAGAAATAGAAGGCATGGAAGGTGAGGTGATTACTATTTCTGAGATCTTTAAGTTTGCGAGAATAGGCGTCAGTGAAGAAGGGGGCGTGATGGGCAATTATTGTGCAACTGGAATCGTCCCTAAGTGTATGGCCACCATGAAGCAACGAGGCTTAAAGCTGGATATAAATATTTTTAGTCATGTTATTAATTCATAAGGAGTTATAAGCATGAATAATGACATGGCAGAGATTTTTGTTGGCGTTATATTTGTCACCGTATTCTTGGCCTCCCGAATTTTAGTTTTACCCTCCTTTGGGGCTAATCAGGGTAATCGTCGTCAATTACAAAAACGCTTAGCCCATATCATTCTTCAACACGGAGATGAAGGCGTATCAATTGTTAAGCAAAAATACCTAAAGCGCTTAGGGCCGTTTGAACGATTTTGCGAAGATTTGAATGGTATAAAACAAATTAAAGTGCTGCTCGAACAAGCAGGAAAAACCCAAATGGCCTATCGTTTTGCTTTATGGGTGTGTTTGTTAGCGACGGTGATGGGTATAGGAAGTTGGTGGTATTTTCATAGTTTTTTATGGTTATTGATTTTTGTTGTAAGCGGTTTTTTATTTCCCATAGCGTGGTTAAAGAACCTGAGATCTAAACGCATGGACCAGTTTGAAGAACAATTACCTGATGCCTTACAAATGATGTCTAGAGCATTACGGACGGGTTATTCATTTTTAGAATGTATGAAAGTGGTGGCCACAGAAATGAAAGGCCCGATTAGCCAAGAGTTCTCAATGACGTATGAAGAGATCAATTATGGCCGCGATATAGAAGTGGCCTTTGCCATTATGATCGAACGGGTGCCGAGTTTGAGTTTAATCGCCATGACCACCGCGATCATGATTCAAAAAGAAACCGGCGGTAATTTATCTGAGGTGTTACTCAAAATCAGTGGCGTATTATCTGGTCGTTTTAAATTGCAACGCCGTATTAAGACCTTATCTGCGGAAGGCATTATGTCCGCTTGGGTATTGTTACTACTCCCGTTCTCTTTATTTTTAGTGATCAATTTTTTAAATCCAGAATATTTTATTCCTCTCTATGAATCTCCAGACAAATTGAAGTATTTAGAAGTATTCTTCGGGCTAGAATTCGTAGCAATGATCTGGATCCGTTACATTATAAATGTGGATGTGTGAGGTTAAGCATGGATAATTATATAGGGTTTATTTCTGGTTTATTCCAAAATCGCCAAGAGTCTCAATGGCTGATCTTAGTGATTATCTTTAGTGCAATGTTTGTTTTGGTATTGGCTTTTATGGCCTTATTCAATGATGCTTTCGACCCTGTCAGAGTACGATTAAAAAATATAATCGTGGATGATGAATTATTACCGCCAGAGTCTGATCATTTAGTGGATCAATTGCGTAAGCATCAGTTGTTATATATACCGGTTAATCAATCATTATTGCAAAGAACGGCTACCCGCTTACATTATGCGGGCTATCATTTAAGAGACAGTTTGCTGCATTATTATTCATTAAAAATGTTAGCCACCGTTTTATTGCCGATCTTGGTGTTGATTGTTATGTTGATTATTCCGGGTGTCCGTACAGAAGCCTTGGTGTATTCGGTCATCACTTCCGTTGTGGTTGGTTATTTAGCCCCCAGTTTTATTTTAGATAAATTAATTGCGACGAGACAAAAGACGCTGAAACGGTCGTTTCCAGATGCCTTGGATATGATTGTTATTTGTTCAGAAGCGGGCTTAAGTTTGGATGCCGCCTTACAGAAAGTCGCTGTAGAACTGGTGATTAGTCATCCCGAATTAGCGTCTGAGCTCAAATTAGTGATTGCAGAAACTCGTGCCGGTGTTGAGCGGCATGTTGCTTTACAGCGCGTGGTAGAAAGAACGGGCGTAGAGGATATACGCGGGCTTGTATCTACCTTGGCGCAAAGTATGCGATTTGGTACCAGTATTGCAGAAGCCTTAAGAGTTTTTGCTGAAGAGTTACGCGATAAACGTATGCAAGCCGCGGAAGAGGCGGCCGCTAAAATTGGCCTTAAACTTATTTTTCCGTTAGGCGTATGTTTATTACCCGCCTTTTTAATGGTGGTATTAGTGCCTGTTATGCTGATGTTTAAAACCCTGTAAGTCTAATGATCAACAAACGGTTACCCATGCTTAGTAAGGAGACTTGAGTCTTATGTATTCAAAAACACAAAAAGTAGTCGCGCTGTTTGCGGGCGTTGTTATATGTCAGATGGTATTAACGGCGTGTAATCCACTTAATGTGGCCAAAGAGCCTGATAATCATGATCAACAAGCCGCAGAAGCTTTGTTAAAAAGCACGGGTCTCAGTGTAAGTAACGTGGATGATGCGCTCTTTAAAGCCGCCAATGCCATCCAAGAAGGCAAAATGGATTTAGCCCAGCTTTATTATATTAAGGGTTATGAGTTACAGCCCAATAATAGTGCGCTATTACAAAAAATGGCAGATCTCTATGTGCAACTCGACAAGCCCGCCTTGGCTGAAGTCAGCTTGTCATTGATATTAAAACAGCAACCTAATAATCTTAAAGTACTTGAAGAGTATGGTTTATTACTACTTAAAGAGCGAAAGTATCAAGAGGCAAAAATCAGTTTAGGGCAGGTGGTTGCCAAGCAAAACAGTTGGCCTGCTTTCAATGGTATAGGCATTATAGAAACTGTACAAGGTAACTTAGTGGAAGCAGAGTCTGCCTTTAAGAAGGCCGATCGCATTTTACCTAACTCACCCGAAATTCTGAATAATCTGGGTTTTGCGCTGTATTCAGAACAAAAATACCCTGAAGCGTTGGCCTATTACAACTTGGTATTACAAATCGATCCGGGTTTTAAAAAAGCATTGTATAACTATGCTTTATTACAAGGACGCTTAGGAAACTACGATTTGGCTTACGGTGCATTTGTTAAGGTATCGACAGATGCCGAAGCCAATAACAATTTAGGCTATATCGCCATGATGAAAGGTGATTACGCTAAAGCCAATCATTACTTACAAGAAGCCATAACCTTGTCGCCGCACTATTATAAAAAAGCTAATGATAACCTTAAGCAGTTAGAGGCTTTGGAAATAAATAAATAATTTATTTCAACTGATAAATAAATTTTTATTTACACAGTGGCTTTTTGAGAACATAATGAATTTCGCAGTATGTTGTGGAGTGTAAATTACATAACTATAAGATTTTTTTATTTTTTTGTACTTTACAAGTTATATAATGATGTAATTAATAATTATGTCGATTTTAATACTATTTTAGTAGGTAATTCTCATGGAAAGTATAATGAAAAAATTTAAATCTTTTTTTTATGATGAAAAAGGAGCTGAAACAGCGGAATGGGCTCTGATTGTTGGAATCTTGGTGGTTATTGCCGTAGCAGTCTATAGAGAAGGTGGATTAACAGCGGCTTTACAAGCCGCTATGGCATCAATAAATGCTGCTATTAATCCAGCTCCATAGTTCTTAACTCCACACAGTCAAGTTGGCTAAACAATAAATTTTAGAGGCGAAGTCTGATGGGAGCGATTCTAATGGTTTCGCGCATGACTTCGTCTGTAAGACTTTATTGCGTTTAATTCACTTCAAAACTTTACTTAACGGAAGTATCAAATGGTTTATGGCTTCCTGTTTCGTTCCACTATAATCATGCTAGCTGTCTGCCTTGTATTGTTACTTATTTCTACAGCGACCGATATTAAATCCAGAGTGATCCCCAATGCACTTGTTTTAGCTATTTTATTGATAGGTTTATTTTTCAATACATGGGCCGTTTCAGGATTGGGCATAAAACAGTCATTGTTGGGTTTCGGTGCTGCACTGTTAATAATGCTCCCTGTCTACCTCTTAAAGGGTTGGGGAGCCGGTGATGTTAAATTAATGGCCGCAGTCGGCAGTGTAGTTGGACTTAATAAAATAATAGATATCATTTTATACAGTGTTCTTTTGATGGGGCTGATGAGTGTGATCTTTTTTATTCTTAAAGCGCTGGTGCGTGGCCCCAACTTATCTTATAAAGCATTAGCAATACAACAACTTCCTATGGCGCCTGCTATTGCAGTGGCTACATTTTATGTGTTGTTGCCTGTATTGAATTGCTCAGATGGTTTTATTAAATCATGTCTCTAGATGATTTAATAAAACAACCTCGGTTTATCCAAGACACCGGCATTGACGGTGAATTACTCGTCGATTTAACCTTAAAGCACTTTTACGATTGTGGTGTATTAGATTTACGTCAAATAGCCGATCGTATGGCGCTTTCGGGTACCGTGATGGAAAGTATTTTAGATCCTTTACGCAAAGATTCTAAAGTCGAAGTCTTGGCTGCAAAAGACAACAGTGCAGGCGTTAGATATCAACTCACTGATTTAGGGCGCTATGAGGCCCAGCATGCCTTTACTCGTAGTGCTTATATAGGCAGAGTGCCTATTAGCATTCAGCATTATCGTGAGTTAGTGGTTGAACAATCGGTCTTTAATGGCAGTATCACTAAAGCCCAACTATCTGAAGACTTTGCGGGTGTCGTAATAGAAGCTGATCTCCTTAATCAATTGGGGCCTGCTATTCATTCCGGTCGCGCCATTATGGTTTACGGTGTTGCGGGTAGTGGTAAAACCTTCATTTGTAAACGCATGGCACGCAGCTTAGGCGCACCCGTGCATCTGCCTTACGCCATTTGCGTAGGGCGCGAAATTATCCAGTTTTTTGACCCCTTAATACATCACCCTGTTTATAGTGTCACTGAAAAAGCCACTTATCAATTTCAAACTCAAATAGATAAACGCCTTATTTTGTGTGAAAGACCGGTAGCCATCAGTGGAGGAGAGCTCGATTTAGATAGTTTGGAATTGCAGTATGACGCTACGGCACGTTTTAATCAGGCGCCTATCCAATTAAAAGCGAATAACGGGCTCTATTTAGTAGATGATTTGGGGCGTCAACGTATCTCAGTGATGGATTTATTAAATCGCTGGATTGTCCCCATGGAAGAGCATGTGGATTATTTAACATTAGGCACCGGACAGCATTTCCCTGTGCCGTTTGATGTGGTGTTAATTTTCTCAACCAATATTGATCCCACTGAATTATTAGATGAGGCGTTTTTAAGACGCTTAGGCTACAAAGTTAAATTTTCAGCTATTGATAAATCGGCTTATAGCAAAATCTGGGCAAATATGTGTGCCGTTAAAAACATAGCGGTTGAAACCGGCGTACTGGAACAGGTTATCGAGTGGTATGAAACCAAAAAACGGGCTTTATTACCGTGTCAGCCGCGTGATTTACTGGAAATTGGGCTGAACCTAGCCCATTTTAATAATGAAAATACGATTAGCAAAGAAACCATGCGCTTGGCATGGTCTACCTATTTTATTGAGTTAAATATTAAGGATGAGTAAATGAACAAACGATTTATTATTATGTTCGGTATCGCCTTATTACTGGCATTTTTTGCTGCCTGGGTAGCTAATCTTTGGATACAAGGTCGGCCGGTGGGTAAGACAACACCGGTAGTAGTGGCTGCTGTGGATATTCCTTATGGCGTCAAGATTGAAGCGTTTCAAATCAAAGTCATTGATTGGCCGAATGATTCAGTACCATCAAGTACTTACACATCAAAAGACCAAGTCATTGATAAAGTATCCCGAAATGATTTTTATACGGATGAGCCCATTTCAGAAAAACGTATGTTAGTGCATACGGCCGGCAGTACCTTATCCACTTTAATTGATAAAGAATATCGAGCCATTGCCATTCGAGTGGATGATGTGGTTGGCGTGGCAGGTTTTATTTTGCCTGGCAATAATGTGGACATCTTAGCGACTAAGATGGATAAAGATTTAAATCAGTCCGTTACCCAAACAAAACTTCAAAACATCAGAGTTTTAGCGGTGGATCAAGATGACTCTCATGAGAAAGATAAGCCGTCTATTGTCAGAGCCGTCACCTTACAACTCAAACCCGAGGAAGCTGAAGTCATGGTACAAGCCATGCGAGAAGGAACTATTCAATTAACCTTGAGAAATCCGAACGATAATCAGCTGGTGAAGATCCAAGATAAAGTTGAAGCTGAAATGATCTCTCCTGTTTCAGAGAATAATGTCGCTTATAAAAAACATGTGCTCAAGGTGATCCCTTGGTAATCCACACAATTCATAATTATTACTTGAGAACACTATGAAAAAGAACATTAATAGGGATAGCGTTTGTTTATTTTCAGTTGTTATTTTAAGTGTTATCAGCATGTCTTTGTTTGCTGTTGATAGCACGGATGTTAAAACGGAACATGTACAAGTCGCTTTAAACAAATCTAAATTAATCACCCTCAATAAAATTATCAAGATTGAAGAAATATCCCAAGGCAATACGGCGATTTCGAACAATAATTTTAAACCGGATATGGAAACAGCCGATGCGACCTTTATTCAACCTAATCAGATATTGATTAACGGTAAGTCCATAGGTAGCACTAATTTGTATTTATGGGGCGCAAAAGGCAAGATTATTCAGGTCTTAGATATTGAGGTCACACATGATTTGACTACGTTAAAGGCTAAATTAAATGAGTTATTACCCAGTGAGCATGATGCACAAGGTAAACCTAATATAGCCGTGCGGTCTTCACAAAAGAATATTGTCTTAACAGGCGAAGTGACCAGTTTAGCCAATATGCAAGCGGCGATTCAATTAGCGCAAGGCTATTTGGGCGGGTCTCAGAATTTGGGTGGGGCAAGTCCGGCAGGTTCTGAGAGCGGCCAAGGCAATATAAACGTTTCAACCAGTAGCGCGCAACCCAAAGTGGATCCCAGTGCAAGTGCGGTTCCACAAGTCATTAATTTAATGACAGTGGGGGGGGCTCAGCAAGTGATGCTGGATGTGAAAGTCGCTGAAATCAATAGAACGGTACTTAAAGGTTTAAATATTAAGTTTAGTGCCTTGCAAGCTTCAAATAACTTTTCAGTAGGTGCGGTAAATGGAGGAGGGGCTCTAAGTGCAAAGGGCATTGGTAATTTATTAGTACCGCATAGTTTTGATGCAGGCGCCTTATTTTTGCAATCAATCAGTGGCCAATTTATGTTTAATCTAACGGTTGATGCAGCGAATGATCAGCAATTAGCGAAAATATTAGCCCAACCCACCTTAACGACTTTATCGGGTCAAACAGCCACCTTTATTTCTGGGGGAGAGTTTCCTATTCCCGTTCCTCAATCGATGGGTTCAGGTACAAGCACGATTACCATCGTCTTTAAAGAATACGGTATTGGCTTAAAGTTTGTGCCGATAGTTCTCGATTCCGGACGCATTAATCTCAATATGCATGTGAGCGTGAGTGAGCTTTCAACGGATGCCGCCGTTATTGCCCAAGGCAGTAGTACTGATACCTCATTATCTATTCCTTCACTCACTAAGCGCGAAGCCAGTACTACTCTGGAGTTAGCAGAAGGCCAAACCATGAGTATTGCCGGTTTAATTAGTGAAAAGCTTAAAGAAAATGTAAACAAGTTTCCAGGCTTAGGTGATATCCCAGGTTTAGGGGCATTATTTAGAAGTTCTAAATTTTTAAAGGATACAACAGAGTTGGTTATCTTTGTAACGCCCCGTTTAGCAAAGCCGGTGTTAGCTAAAAATGCCCAATTACCGACAGACAGTTTTGTAGAACCTGATGATGTAGATTTCTATATTTTAGGGAGAACAGAATCCAGAAGAGCTAGAAGCATTGTGAATAATAAAATGAGTCGTTCTGTTATTGCAAAAGGTGGGCTTGATGGTGAATACGGTCAACAGTTAGTCGAGGGTGTTAAATGATCAGATTACGAGTTAACAATACATTAATAGCATTGGCTTGTTTGTTGATGCTGACAGGCTGTCCAGAATGGAATTCAGTGCCTACGGTCGTTGATCAACATTTGGGAGAGTCCTATAACAAGATGGTTAAGAATCAGACCTTATGTCCAGAACATGGTGCTAAAGCGAAAAACCCTAGCGTATGTCCTGAACAAAAAGATGTGATGGCCATGGATGGACAGAAAGCTAAAGCCGTCATTGATGCTTATCGTCAAGGGGCAGTGGCTCCTGCTGAAGAGGCAAAAAAAGGTGTGGCGTTTGATGTTAAGAATGTGGGTGGATCAGGTGTCTGAAATTAAGGGTTCAACTGAAAGTTGATAAGCAAGTGGCTCTAAAAACAGTGTTGGAAGGCTATGAAACTAAAGACTAAGCAACGCGGTGCTGAAACAGTAGAGTTTGCAATTATATTGCCTATATTGTTAATCATCCTGTTTGGCATTATGGAATATGGCATCGTACTTTATGATAAAGCGGTGATTACCAATGCGAGTCGAGAAGGGGCACGATCAGGGATTGCCTATAAATGCCCCGTATTATCAGAAGCGCAGATAAGAGCCGCAGTGATCAGAGCCACCTCTTTAACAGGCGGGGGTACTAGTTTACTCTTCTCATTTGCATCAGGTGCTACGGCACCCACTATTACTATAACGCCTACTCCGCCCACTACGACCACTAATTGTTTTACAAATTCGGGTACCCCTCTTACCGTTACGGTGACCTACAGTTACCGGTTTTTAGCCTTAGGTAAGTTAATGAGCTTATTTGTGCCGGGGTTTACAAATCCGATTATGCTATCGTCAACCACGGTGATGAATTATGAATAAGCAACAGGGAGCATCCCTTGTTCTGGCAACTATTGCGCTTGCCGGCTTATTAGGGTTTGCAGGTTTAGCCTTAGATGTGG
Source organism: Methylococcaceae bacterium (assembly GCA_947454605.1). Classification (GTDB taxonomy): domain Bacteria; phylum Pseudomonadota; class Gammaproteobacteria; order Methylococcales; family Methylomonadaceae; genus Methylobacter_C. The sequence continues at coordinate 9,409 of CANGLL010000070.1, forward strand.
GTTATGAGATGGTAGTGCGTAATGAACTGCAAAATGCTGCGGATACTTCGGCGCTTGCGGGTGCAAAATATTTGTATCCCTTAAATGGTACGGAGCCGAACTGGAGTTTAGCCAATTCGAAAGCGGCGGCTGCCATCAGTCTAAATAAGGCGGGTAATTCATTATTATCAACGGGAGACATAAGAACCGGCTATTGGAATGTAACAGGCAGTCCGTTGGGTTTACAATCTACCTCTATTGTTCCTAAGGCTAATGATTTACCCGCGATACAAGTCACTATTACGAAAGCGGTTGGCCACAATGGAGGTGCCATTAATACCTTCTTCTCGAGGATATTTGGCCTTTACTCTCAGAATATGGCGGCAATAGGGGTGGCCATTAATGGCAGTAGTGCGGGCTTTACCACGTCTAATATATTTCCTTTTGTGATTACACAGTGTGTTTACGACAATTATAAATTGATACCGCCCACCACTTTTACAATCAATTCAGC
>CANGLL010000071.1 GCA_947454605.1 Methylococcaceae bacterium
GCGAAATGATGCCATTTTTCACTCCAATGTGGACAAGGAGTGGACAAGATGCAATTTAAGAGGAATATATGAACTTAGACTGACTCTAAGTCATTGAAATAACTGGGGTGAACGACGGGGCTCGAACCCGCGACAACCGGAATCACAATCCGGGACTCTACCAACTGAGCTACGCTCACCATAATATTGGATTTTTTCTCTGAATGGCGCGCTTGGCAGGACTCGAACCTGCGACCCCCGGCTTAGAAGGCCGGTGCTCTATCCGGTTGAGCTACAAGCGCTAAACTGGTCGGGGTGGAGGGATTCGAACCCCCGACATCCTGCTCCCAAAGCAGGCGCGCTACCAAACTGCGCTACACCCCGATTATCTTTTAGATTGCTTGATAAAATCAAACCACTCTTGAAGAGCTGACTATTTTAACGAGAAGACCTGTTCTCGTCAAACACTATTTTATAATTTTTACTTTATTACAACTTGCCCCGAACGGTTTGATATACCTCTTCTACTAAAACATCAATGCCTTTTGAAAGACTTTCTAAGTCTTGCAATGTTGCACTGACAAACTCACCGTCTTTTAAGCTACTGGTATTGATATAGACATTAAGCGCCGCACTTTTTAATCCACCATAGGCAGACATGACAGCAGCCCCCGCATCACTGATAACAGCCACATTGCCATGGTTCGCAGCACTCTGCGTTAAATTAATAACCGCTGCACAGGCACGTGCGCACTCCAAGGGTACTTGCGTGGCCTTTTTTAACGCTTCTTGTATTGCGGCAGAACGATTGAGCTTTTCTGTATCCGTTTCTTTGGGTAAGCCATAAGCGGCCATTAAGCCATTAAAGGTATCCACATCTGCCGCAATTAACCCCATTAATCTTTCTCGTAAGGCTTCTGATTGCTTTAATAAAGCGATCATTTCATTTTCTACTGCCGCATACTTTTCTTTACCGATGGTTAAATTACAGACCATACTGACTAAAGCGGCGGCTTGGGCCCCCATTAATGCAGAGACACTGCCACCCCCTGGGGTCGGTGATTTACTAGCTAATTGATCAAGAAATACGGGAATGGATTTATCTTTAATTTCGCTCATGTGCTCTCTAACTATTAATTAATCGCGTCGCCAAGTACTGTTGCCATTTGGCGCATCTTCTACTATAACGCCCTGCTCTTTTAAATTATCACGTATCGAATCGGCTAAAGCCCAATTCTTTGCCTGCTTTGCTGCTAAGCGCTCTTGTACTAACTGATCTATGACTGCATCGGCATCGGCATCTACTTCGGTGGCAGTACTCTTTAAAAAAGACAGTGGATCTTCTTGCAATAAGCCTAATAAGCTAGCCAAGTGTTTTAAGGTAGAGGCTAATACGACAGCCTTTTCTGGCTGATCTTTCGCTTTATTTAATTCTCTCGCTAAATCAAACAATACTGCTAATGCGACAGGGGTATTAAAATCATCATCCATGGCTTGATCAAAGCGCGCTTTATAGTCTGCCTCAAACGCGAGACTGCTAACATCACAATCACGCAATGCAGTATATAAACGAGTAAGAGCTGAACCCGCCTCATTTAATTGTTCATCCGAATAATTTAACGGGCTTCGATAGTGACTAGACAGTATAAAGAATCGAATAATTTCGGGTTTATATTGCTTTAAAACTTCTCGAACGGTAAAGAAATTACCCAACGATTTGGACATTTTTTCTTCATTAATTCTGACAAAACCGTTATGCATCCAGACATTAACAAAGGTTTCACCTGTAGCGCCTTCTGATTGGGCAATCTCATTCTCATGATGCGGAAACTGTAAATCCATACCGCCCCCATGAATATCAAAATGATTGCCTAAGCAACATGTAGACATGGCAGAACATTCTATATGCCAACCAGGACGACCTAGACCCCAGGGAGATTCCCATGCGGGCTCATTAATTTTCGCCATTTTCCATAGCACAAAGTCGAGTGGATTTTGCTTAGCCTTATCGACATCAACTCGCTCACCCGCTTGAAGATCATCAATATTTTTACCGGATAACTTTCCGTAATTTTCAAATTTTGTAACGGCATAAAAAACATCGCCATTATTACCGACATAAGCCAAACCCTTAGCAATCAAGACTTCGATCATGTGAATAATGTCAGGAATAGACTGCGTGGCTTTGGGCTCATGATCGGGCGGCAATACAGAGAGCGCTCTTTCGTCTTCATGCATGGCATTAATAAAACGTTCCGTTAATTGCCCGATATCCTCGCCATTCTCATTAGCGCGTTGGATAATTTTGTCATCTATATCGGTCACATTTCTAACGTAAGTGAGATCGTAACCTAAATAGCGAAAATAGCGCGCAACCGTATCGAACACCACCATAACGCGTGCATGTCCGACATGACAATAATCATAAACTGTCATTCCGCAGACATACATGCCCACTTTACCCGCGACTCGGGGTGTAAATGTTTCTTTTTTACGGGTTAATGTGTTGTATATCTTCAACATATATTTATTTCAATCGGTTAATCGAGGCACTATAGGTGAAATTTATTAGGGTAAAGCAAGCTTACAATCTCTGTTTACCTAGCCACAAATCGGTACAATTTACCAAGCGCGTACTTCTCTTTCAAGATAAAAACACATAAAATCTATTATTTATTACAGCTTAAAGGTTCTTAAGATGCGTAAAATCATCGTTTTTATGATGTTAATGTTAACCTCAACACTTTCTTTTTCAACAGGAAAAACCATGTCAACTGCTCCAACAAAAGTCAAATTAACCACTACTTTAGGTGAATTTACGATTCAATTAAATTCTGAGAAAGCACCTCTCTCATCAGAAAACTTCTTAACTTACGTTAAACAAGGCTTCTATGACGGCACTATTTTTCATAGAATCATCCCTGGTTTTATGGCACAAGGCGGTGGTTTTGATGCTAAATTCAATCAAAAGCAAACCTTAGCGCCGATCAAAAACGAAGCTGACAATGGCTTAGTTAACGCACGCGGCACAGTGGCAATGGCAAGAACTAATGACCCCAATTCTGCAACAGCACAATTTTTTGTTAACTATAAAGACAATACATTCTTAAACCACACGGGTAAAAACGCTAGTGGTTGGGGCTATGCGGTATTTGCAGAAGTAGTTGAAGGTATGGATGTCGTTGATGCGATGGCTAAACAAGCGACTGGCTCACGCGGACCTTATCAAGATGTACCGACTGTTGATATCGTTATTACTAAAGCAGAAGTCGTAGCGCCTTAATAAGCTTATAAAGTTAGGTATCCACATAAGATACCTAACTGTCTATCCCTTTCTCAGTCCTGAGGAGATTTAATGCATCAAGATGTTTTATTTATTTCAGATTTGCATATTGGACTAGAAAAACCTGAAATCACCCGCCGCTTTTTAGACTTCTTGAAAAAAAGAGCCTCCAAAGCAGCCTCACTTTATATATTGGGCGATCTATTTGATGCCTGGATTGGGGACGACGACCCTACTCCACCTAATAATCAAATCCGTAAACAACTTAAAGCGTTAACCCAATCAGGTGTGGCTATCTATTTTCAACCCGGTAATCGAGACTTTTTGTTGGGCCAACGCTTTTGCCAAGAAACAGGTATCACGCTCTTAGACGATTACGCTGTTGTTGATCTATTCGGCACACCGACCTTAATTACCCACGGTGATTTATTGTGTACGGATGATTTGGCGTATCAAGTATTTCGAAAAAAATCGCATACGGATGAATGGAAATCTAATGTGCTCTCAAAGCCCTTGTTATTACGCTTATTAGTTGCACGTTGGTATCGCTTACGCAGCTATTTTCATAAACGCAAAAAATCCACTGACATCATGGATGTTAATCAATCGACCGTAATAAATATTATGTCTATTCATCAATGTTATAGATTGATTCATGGCCATACCCATCGCCCTGATATTCACAACTTTTCAATCAATAATCACGCGGCACAGCGCTTTGTTTTGGCCGCTTGGCATAAAGAGGCTGGAAGTGTTTTATCTTGGAATAACTTGGGTTACAAGATAGAGACGCTTTAAAATCAGAATTTCTTTTTTAATTAGATATTTATATTCACACAAGACGTTTAATTGCTTTATGAGACAACATATTATATTGCTATAAAGCACATTAATATTTGACTTTTTAAGCAAAATCATTAAATCTAGTAACTTGGTATGAGTAATTTCCAGCGTTTAGGGAATCAATAAATTCATCCAAAAACTAATATTAGTCTAAAAAATCATAATCAGTATTTTGTCTAATTAACAAAATACCAGGAGAAATAAATATGAAGAAGCCTTTAAAAAGTTGGCTGCTTGCATCAAGTGTAGCTGCTTTATTAGCCGCACCAGCAATCTCTACAGCTAACAGTGGTGTTGACACTCTTACAAAAGATCCAGCTAACTGGGCAACTTGGGGTGGCGATTACGCCGGCACTCGTTACAGTGCACTTAACGAAATCAATGCTACCAACGTTAAAAACCTACAACCAGCTTGGACTTTCTCTACAGGCGTTTTACGTGGTCATGAAGGCGGTCCACTAGTTGTTGATAATGTAATTTACATCCACACTCCATTCCCTAATACTGTTTACGCACTTGATCAAAAAACTCAAGCTGTTATCTGGGAGTTCACTCCTACTCAAGATGCTGACGTAACTATTCCTGTAATGTGCTGTGATACTGTTAACCGTGGTTTAGCTTACGGAGACGGAAAAATCTTCTTACAACAATCAAACACTGTTTTAACTGCGTTAGATGCTAAAACTGGTAAAAGAGTGTGGAGCGTTCAAAATGGTGATCCTAAATTAGGTATGACCAACACTAACGCACCTTTAGTTGTTAAAGATACCGTTTTAACGGGTATTTCTGGTGGTGAATTTGGTGTTCGTGGTTTCTTAGTGGCTTATGACATCAACACAGGTAAATTACGTTGGAAAGGTTATAGCATCGGACCTGATAAAGACACTTTAATCGATCCAAGCAAAACGACTACTTGGGAAAACGGTAAAGTAACTCCAGTAGGCGCTAATTCAAGTATCAAAACTTGGGAAGGTGATCAATGGAAAATCGGTGGTGGTACTACTTGGGGCTGGACAAGCTATGACCCTAAATTAAACTTAGTTTATTACGGATCAGGCAACCCATCTACTTGGAACCCAGTACAACGTCCTGGTGATAATAAATGGTCTATGTCTTTATGGGCTCGTGATGCAGACACAGGTGCTGTAAAATGGGTTTATCAAATGACGCCACATGATGAATGGGACTTTGACGGTATCAACGAAACTGTTTTAGTTGATCAAGAAGTTAAAGGTAAAATGCACAAAACTATCGTGCATTTCGACCGTAACGGTTTTGGTTATACTTTAGATCGTGAAACAGGTGAATTATTAGTTGCTGAAAAATTCGACAAATCAGTTAACTGGGCATCACACGTTGACATGACTACTGGTCGTCCACAAGTTGTTTCTAAATACTCTACTGAACAAAACGGTGAAGACGTTAGAACTGACGGCGTATGTCCTGCTGCATTAGGTAGTAAAAACCAACAACCCGTTTCTTACTCTCCACAAACTGGCTTATTCTACATTTCTGGTAACCACCTATGTATGAACTACGAACCATTCGAAGTTTCATATACTGCTGGTCAACCTTATGTAGGTGCTACTTTAGACATGTTACCTGCTGGCGCTGACGTTTTAACTGGCAAACCAGATGGTACAACTAACTTAGGTCAGTTCACTGCGTATGATGCTAAAACAGGTAAAATCGCTTGGTCTAACAAAGAACCATTCTCTGTTTGGTCAGGTTCTGTAGCAACTGCAGGTGGCGTAGTATTCTACGGTACTTTAGAAGGTTACTTAAAAGCTGTTGATGCTAAAACGGGTAAAGAATTATATAAATTCAAAACTCCATCAGGCATCATCGGTAACGTAAATACTTGGAGCTTCAACGGTAAACAATACGTGGGTGTTCTTTCAGGTATTGGCGGCTGGGCTGGTATCGGTATCGCTACTGATTTCGGTAAACAATTAGAAGCTGCACAAGAAAAAGCAGCGGCTGAGACTGATCCAGTTAAAAAAGCTGAACTAGAAAAAATTGCTTTGAAAATTTCACAAGAAGGTTTGGGTGCTAACGGCGCTTACGCAAGCTTGGGTTCTTTCACTAAGCAAGGTGGTGCATTTACTGTATTTGCATTACCAAACAACTAATCGAACTATTTAGTTAGCTAGATTATAAAAAACCCTGACTGAGCAATCAGTCAGGGTTTTTTTTGCGACAATATAATGACTGTTTCCTACTCACTGCCTCTTTGAATCAAAATGCGAATGAATGCTCTGTTATTGATCTGCTTTATTCTAAGCACATTACCTATCAATTCGTTTGCTATTGACGATGATGATAAGGCAGAAACAAAGCCCCAAAGCTTTGCTCAACACGGTAGCATTAAACTCAACATAGATTTACAAAAAGCCTCTGGGATCCAAACAGTAAAGCTAGACGCTAGTACTTACAACGAAGAATTTGTTGCGCACGGCAAAGTCATCAACATACAAGCTCTATTGGCCCTTAGAAATCGCTATCAATTGGTATCAGCAGAGCGAAACAACATCCGAGCTAAACTTAATCAGGCTGAACAAAACGTTATTCGCCAGAAAGAGCTCTATGCGAATGGCGCCAGTTCTAAACGCAACTTACAAGAACAAGAAGCACAATGGCAAAGTTATCAATCTCAAATCGCGGGAACTGATTTCCAAGAGAACGCGATTGTTAATGAAGCAACCGTGTTATGGGGAGAGCATTTAACAACGTGGGCCCTAGCTAAGTCACCTACCCAACTGAATAATTTTTTAAGTCATCAAGAAAAGCTGATCCAAATCACGCTGCCCAGCAATAAACACCTGGCCGATGATATTAAAAGCATTTATATCGCCACATCGGGTGATCGCGCTAAGGCCATTAAAGCTGATTATGTTTCAATAGCTGCTCAAACTGAATCGTTATCTCAGGGTGAGAGTTATTTCTTTAAAACGCACGCGAAAAATATATTATCTGGCATGAATATAATAGCGTGGATTCCTGAAAAATCGGCGAATGTAACAGGTGCTAACTTTCCAAAATCCGCCTTAATTTGGTATATGAACCAAGCTTTTATTTATCAAAAAACATCTGCAGAAACCTTTGTTAGACGTCCCCTGCTCAACTATTCGCTATTACCCAATGGCAGTTATCACTCTCAAAATCTCAAGGCAGATGATGAAATTGTCATAGAAGGGGCACAGATGCTGTTATCTGAAGAATTTAAAGGCCAAATCCCTAAAGAAGGGGATGATTAATGGCCAGAAGGTTTAATTAACATACGCTGTAAAGACGAACCCACGGGTTGATCAACATAGGGAGTATCTCCCAATGATCGACACTGATCAATAATTTGGGAAAGCTTAGATAACTCGCTCTCACGCTGCTGACCCAGATTTTTCAAGATAAGCAACAATTCCTCTTCAATCAATAAAAACGCCATATCAAGGCCTTTATTTAAGCCTTTAACGGCACTTCTTTTAAGAGAGGGCTGCGCTTTCTTCAAAAGAAAGAAGGGAATCAACCACGTCAGCGCAATCATTAACGTGCTGTGGAGTGCAAAATCCACACCTAGATAGTGATTATCTGTCGCATTAGTCATGTAATATCCCAAAAATACTTTGTAGCTCACCCAAGACATCGCCAACAAAGGTAAAACCAACTCACTAACGCGTAAACCTTTTAAGAAAAATCGCTGCAGTGCATTACCGGGATTAGCCAAGGCTAAGCGGGTCGCTATTTCTGTTTGTGTTTGTACCATTTTCGATGCTTTCTCACGTAAGCCGTAAATCGGTTGTTTAAACGGTGCTACGGGAATACCTGATTGATCAAGCATGATAATAAACTCGTCCGCCACATCATTAAATCTAGCCTGTGCCCATTCATCCCATAAAACTGGGGGTTTATTAGCATTTGTCGTTAATAAATCAGCCACATGCTGTGCGCAATGTTCTGCAATATACTGAATCGGCCACTCAAAACCTTGCTGTAATAACTGCGTAGTGTGTTGCCACTTAGATTGCCATAGGCTGGTTAATGCTTCAAAAGCCGCCGCATCGCCAAAGGCGGGTTCAACCAACTGCAATTTAGTCAGCAGCTCATTTTGACGCAATTGCTTACCCCGCAATTCTAATTGCTCTACCACATGACTACCCACCAAGGTCGTGATCATGTCTTCTAATGAGGCAAACTCATCTTGCTCACCCGCTATACACGCTGTTTTGTAGATAACAGGATCCTCAAAACCTGCTTTATGTAACTGTTGATTAAAATCAATAAACTGTCCTAACTGCCCTCTATCCCATTGATTGAGGACGAACAACCAGGCATGTTTAGCGCCCTCTGCGAGCAATATTCGCCAGGCTTTTTCATCTTTATAACGTTCAGGACTTACCACGTAAATCAACACATCAATATGCGGCAACCACTGCAAAACCAACTGCTGATTACTAATCTCTGTACTATCAAAATCAGGCATATCTATCCAAACTAAGCCTTTTCTTGCCGGATTATCATGTTGCGCGATATTAATCTTTTCTAAGGGAAATTGATCGGGGAAATGCTGTATAGAAATGCTTTCGTGGTGATATAAAGTCACCTCTCTGGAAGTGGGTCGTTCTAAACCCGCTTTTGCTATTGCCCTACCCGCCAACCTATTAAGCAATGTACTTTTACCAACGCCCGTCCCCCCCATAAAAGCGACAATCAAAGGGCGTACTTCTTTACCGACTGCATGCGCATCACTGAATAAATGATCATGTTTTGTCTTTTCTAAATTGACTAATTCATGCGCTACATCGGCCTTAAGCCAACCTAAAGTTTGAGCCTGTTCAGCCCATTGCTGCGTGTTTTTAACTAAATCAGAGTAATCGTAAGCCATGGCGCTTTTCTGTCAGTTGATGCTCAACCGTTTTAAGCTGGGCATCCGTAATATTAAAATGGGTTAAGGAAGATAATTGTTCAGGTAACAAAGCCAAGACGTTGCCCATACTCTCTATAAACAATCGTTGCTTAACAGCTTGCAATTGTTGTTGCTTTAAATCATTCTCCACCTTGTGCATATAACTACCCATAGCACTTTCCGTCAGCAAGGTAGTGATGGTTAACATAGCCGGGGCAAAAACCAAGTCATGGATACCAATGCCACCCATATGGAGAGTCAACGCTATTGCTGTCGCATCAGCTGTTACACGCGTAGCGCGTAAACTATTTAGAACCAAAGGCTGTTCCTGAAGTTTATGATACAAACGCTGTGCCGTTTTCTCAACATCCTGCTGAAAAGCTAAATGATAATTTAAAGCGGCCCTTGTAAAATTTTGTAATAAATCCTGACGCTGACGACGTAATAGACTACCGACTTCCTTCCACCATAAACGCTGATGTTCCTCTTCTGCTTTATCCATTAGATGATCCATTAACTGGATTAAGGTATGTTCAGCGATTTGATTTAACAACACCAACTCCTGACTACTATCAGCAATGTGTAATCGCTTCTGGCCCAATTTCATCATCTTTCGGATAGGCCAAGTTAATACTTTTCTAGCGCCTGTTAAAAAGCCTGCCAAACCAGGAATCTCTAACAATGCTAATAACTCAGCTAAAGCATGTTGAAACGTTTCGTAATGATGAGGATGATTTAAATAGTCTCGCTGATAACTCTCTAACGCCTGCTTGATACCCTGA
>CANGLL010000072.1 GCA_947454605.1 Methylococcaceae bacterium
CACCTTCTGATAAATACGTAAAGAACAAAGGTAATAAAGCAAAAATCGACAAAATAGCGCCCAAGCAAACCAAGCCAATAATGAGGGTTTTAAAAGGGTTTGTCGCTGTCTCTAAAGTTTCTTCTAAACTTTGTGTTGAAACTAGATTGACATTGTTGTATTCAGATTGTGTTGACATGATATTCACCGTTTAATTGCAATTAAGATTAGACTTCAATTTAATCGGATGTTTGAGAAAATCAATTTTTTTTAGTGATTAATTTATTTAAATCGAAATGTTAGCAACAAATAGAAATGTCCCCTTTTTATTGAGATGGGAAATTGTGGTGGCGATCCGTCCAAATAACAAAGTTACTGGATAAATAGACCTTAATATGACCTTAGAAACTAGAATTACTTATAATCCTCTCCAATGTGGTGGTAAGCCTTGTGTTCGTAACATGAGAATTCGCGTTAGCGACATTCTACAAATGTTAGGTGAAGGCGTAAGCCAAGAAGAAATTCTGCAAGATTTTCCAGATTTAGAGTTACTTGATATTCAAGCCTGTCTTGTATATGCCGCTCGTCGTGCAAATTTAGAGCGATTAATTGCATGATATATTGGGTTGATGACCAATTCACCCCAGCTAGCAAAGTGGCTGTCTGATACATTCAACGTTGCAGCTATCAACATATCTGGTATAGACGCTTTATGACTCAATGAATAACGCACCATTAAGTCAATAAAAATGGCAAAGGATCATCACTTATTGTTCCGCCAAGCTTTCGCCCTTATAGATTCTTGATTGATATCATCACGGTTTTTCCATAAACCTGCCGTACTAAAAAAATCTGCATCCTTATCTAATGCCTCTGCTGGCACATTAGTATTTTCGGTAGTCGTATCATCTAACAAAATCACTTTAATTTTCTTTCCATTCCACGAATATTGATCCTTAGGTAAAGAAATAACACCATTATTAACGATTGCCTGAAATTCTACTGCGTTCATTATTTTCCCTTTAAAGATTTTCTTATATGCCTAATCTTATAACACTATCTAACTAAATTATAAGATTTTTTGAATGCCACATAATTTACGCCAATGTCCTCTGATATCGCTAAACATTCTAAAATTTTGTAGGTCGGGTTAGCGCTAGCGTAACCCGACATTTAAAAGCCCTTTGATTATTCATAGCCAATATCATCAGCAAAAGTTACTTCACCGTCGCCCCAATTGTTATCTAAAATGTTTAATTTTATATATTGATGAATACTTGAGTATTGCCAGTCACTTGCGCGTTTTACAAGTCCATGTTTTACCGGAATTGTAATGGATGTAATCAATATGCTTTTGAAAATCCTACTCATCGCGCAAACAATGCTCCCATCCACGATGCTGCCATATTTCCTGTTGTTTTTTATTTTTACGGTTTATGTTTTGAACGATAAATGAGTCAGGATATTTCTTGGTGAATGTAGTTTTAATAAGCCAAAATTGTCGGGTTACGCTATCGCTAACCCGACCTACTGAACTGAAACTTTTATAGCATACATGCAGTATAAATTCAGGCTATCAAATCCATGATGACCCATCGTAACAGGACTGGCTAAACCAGTAACTATATGCGTTTGATCCACACCGTCATTATCTTTATATGAAATAGTTAAAGTTATTTGATCAGGTTGATGCCAATCTGTAATACCTTCATAAGCATCACCTCTTAATTCGTCTTCATACTTCTTAAAGTATCCAAGAGTATTGCAATACATTGCACCCTTTTGGATAAAGGCATCTGCATGTTCCTCCTTATCAAATACTTTGATTAGCAGGTAGATTCTTGAACTCATGTTTTAAATCGGGAAGCGATTTCTATTTTGCTTACTAAACCACTTAAAACGTTATGATCCCAATCATATTCATTTAAGAAGCTTAAAATTTTAGTTGCTCTTTCTTTTTCAGAATCAATAGTAGATGTTGAATTAATCGTTTCATGATATTTAGACTGAATATGAACACTATCATTATTAAATGGCTTGCAAGAAACAATGTAGGCCTCAAGCAATTTACCATTATGACTTTCTAGCAATTTTTCTACCCCATCTTTATTTTTCAAATAATCTAAAAGTTCAAAAGAGCTAATTTCTTCAGTTATGAAACTTTTATACGTCTCAGGTTCTTTCACCTTTAAAACAATCAAAAAACAAAGTAATAAAGGATAAAGTTTATAATTAATATCAGTTGTTGTTCTAATAGAGAGACTTAGAAGAGAACAGCAGTGCTCTTGTTCACGCAATGTCAGTCTGTATAGCTCGAATAATTCAGTCAATATAGTTAAAGCATGTTCACCCTCATGACGTACATTCGATCTAGTTTTTCCAGCAAAATATTCATTAAATGCAAACTTCCTGAATAGGGCTTTAACAAAGACACCCTTATTGGGTGGTGGCAATACATAATCGAAATCAATAAATCTTCTCAGATAACCATTTACATTTAACTCACTTCCGTAAATTGCTTTAATTGAGTGACCTAACTGTGTTTTATCGGCAGCAAGGACAAATACAATATTATCTACATTAAAAAAGTGTTTTGCTTTTTCTAATATCTCTATTGAAAAATTCGGTCTACATCTATCGAGTTCATCAATTATAAAAACCAGCGGTTTTGGGTCGTCGTGCGAGGTAATACTTGAAGCTAAAGCGGATAATGCGTCTCTAAAATCTACGAGAGTGCTTTTTGATTTCTCATATTTTTCTAACTGTTCTTTAGCAATTATCTCAGAGAAATTTGATAGAGCTTCTTCCGTGATAGCATCTAAATCAACTATGCCTGCTGTAGCGATCTTTGCGGCTACTGGAATACCACGCTTTAGAATGTTGATACCAAATTTCTTAACGTTCTTTAGATATTTTTCAGCTTGCGTTCTGTCACCTGTTTTTGAAATTTCATCAATAGCTGAACTAATCTCGCCTATAAGTGATACTAAGGCATCATCTGAAAAATCATTTTCCCAAGCATTAAAATAAAGCGTTGGAATGTTATTATTCTCAAGGTATTGCTTCCACATCTTCAAAAATGTAGTTTTACCTTGCCCCCAAGGTGCATCAATACAAATTACCATTGGATAATTAACGGAAGTGACAAACTGGGTTAACACTTCGGCACTTTCTTTACGATTTAAACAATCGTTTTCAAAAGGACTTGTGGGAGTAACTTCAATTTCACGAACCTTTAATAACATCGCCTCATCCCATATTTTGTAAATTAAATTGCTTGCTCAACCATTACATCAGCTAGTTTTTGTTGTAACTGATTAGATGAAGTGATGCGTTCTTTTAGTTGGTCACAGATTGCCATGAGTTCAGCGATTTTGGCAACTATTCCTCGTTGTTCCAACAACGGAGGTAAAGCAATAACTATAGGGTAAATCTTTTTACCTGAAATAACTGGTTGAGCAGTAGCGCTCTCATTTTCTTTTAGATTTGTTATTTTTAGTAACCAATACAAAAATTCCATAGAAATATTTTCTTTTGAGAATTTTGTTATAAATGCATTATCTGTTACCCAAGCGGATTCTGGAGTAACATGAATCGATCCACAATAATATCCAACACGACCAATAACTAATGTTGGGTTATTAACATTCGCTATTGAGTGATAGCCTGTAATACCATTTCCCCCATAAACAGGTATCTCGCCCGTTTTATCCATTTGATCTGAAGTCAAACCATCACCAGATGAAATTTTAATGATGTCAATGAGTCGCGCCCACTCCCACCCAACCGGCAAGTCAAACGGCTTCTCCTCCTCAATAATCTCCGCGAGCGGTTTATCTTTCTTAATCTTACCCTCAGCGATCAACTTGGTTTTTTCTGCCTGTATCCTTTTAAGCAATTCACTGGCGGGTTCATCATTGGGATCTTGAGGAACCAATTTACCCATGACGGCGAGTTGTAGCAGGGTTTGTTTTAGTGCATCGATGCTGGCTTCAGTCGTAAACAGGGTATCGAAATGCTCAGAGATACGTTGCCAGTGGGTGTTAAAGTCTTCGGCATTTTGTGATTGTATGAGTGTGCCGAGCAGATGAGTGACGAGTTTTTCGTGGGCTTCGGCGGCGTTATTATGTTGGTTTTCTAATTGGTCGCAGAGTGCCATGAGTTCATCGACTTTGGCGACGATACGGTGTTGCTCAACTAACGGAGACACTGGGATTAATAGTTCTTCCCATTTTGTTTTATTTATAATCGGAGTTGCAGAACCAGTTGCAAACTCAAGTAGTTTTGATTGAAAGCTATTCGCCATCATTGATATCTGTGCAAACTTGCTTTCTACGTAGAATGGACTAATACAATTGATTTGTTGATTAAATCCCATTTCTTTATCTGCAATTGCTGATTTACCGATAGAACCACCGATACAAACCATTAAAATATCGCCCGTCTTTGCAATAGTTGTTTCTTTTCGTCCTGCCTCAGAAAGCCACTTGTCTGCTGACAACAGCTCACAAGTTAATGTGATTTGCCCAGGGCCTATAAATGGTATCAAACCACCATATAAAGTTGAGTTTTGCGTACTGGGGGTTCTCCCTGTAGTTGTAATACCAATAAAACCCAGTCTTACCCACTCCCACCCAACAGGCAATTCAAACGGCTTTTCATCATCCGTTATTTCAGCCAATGGCTTACTCTTCTTAATCTTACCCTCAGCCACCAACTTAGCTTTTTCTGCCGCTATCCTTTTCAGCAACTCACTAGCCGGTTCATCATTCGCATCTTGTGGCACTAACTTCCCACGCACCGCCAGTTCCAAAATCAACTCACGTAGTTTCTTAATGCCATACACACTGCCCGCACTTCCAGAACTTCTGCCGCGTCCTGATTTCTTCTCGGTATCTGCCGCTGTCCAAATATCCAGATGCTCAGTGATTAACTGTTCAATACTCACGCCTGTCTCTCCAAGGCATCCGCAAGTATCTTCTTTAGTTGGCTTCGCAAATCCGCAATATCGGCTTGCATCGTTTGATATTGCGCCAACAACACTTCAGGATCATGAATCTCTTGCTCACCTACATGCGGATTCTTGCAATCTAGGTTGTAATTACGGGCTTTAATGTCCTCAATACTCATCTTCCAGGCGTATTGATTTTCGACACGGCTGTTAAAGTTATCCGCTTCATGCCCCCACCATTCAGCTTCTGGCACAAACTCTTCAATCTTCATCGGTTTGGTTTTGTTATAACTTTTCACCCCGGCTGGATAAGGATGCTCATAAAACCAGACCTGTTGAGTGGGTGTGCCTTTGGTAAAAAACAGTAGATTGGTTTTAATGCTGGTATAAGGCGCAAACACGCCATTGGGTAAGCGCACGATGGTGTGCAGGTTACAATCTTCCAGCAGTTTTTCTTTAATGCGGGTTTTAATCCCTTCACCAAACAAAAAGCCATCCGGTAAAACCAATGCCGCCCGACCGCCGGTTTTAAGCAGGTGCATGATTAATACCAAGAATAAATCCGCCGTTTCACGGGTTCTAAAGGTGGCCGGAAAATTGGTTTCGATACCGTCTTCTTCCATACCGCCAAACGGTGGATTGGTCACAATCACATCCACGCGCTCTTTAGGCCCCCAACTGATTAAGGGTTTAGCCAAGGTGTTGTCATGCCGGATATTGCTGGGCACATCAATGCCATGCAAGATCATATTGGTGGTACACAGTAAATGCGGCATGGGCTTCTTTTCGATGCCAAAAATACTGTTTTGTAAGACGGCTTCATCGTCTACTGTTTTAACTTGTTGGCGACGGATATGTTCAATAGCGCACGATAAGAAACCACCGGTGCCACAGGCAGGGTCCATGACTTTTTCAGCTAATTGTGGATTAACTTGTTGCACCATAAATTCGGTGACGGCGCGTGGGGTATAAAACTCTCCCGCATTGCCAGCGGCTTGTAAGTCGCGGAGTAATTGTTCGTACATATCACCAAATAAATGCCGTTCTGAGGCTTTGTTAAAATCCACCCCGTCTTGAATTTTATTAATTACTTGCCGAATAAGTTGCCCAGACTTCATGTAGTTGTAGGCATCTTCAAACACGGAGCGAATCACATAAGCCCGTTGATCGCCGCCTTTGGCTTCCAGTTGTTGTAAGGCGGGGAATAGCTCGTTATCCAGAAAGTTTTTAAGCGCATCACCGGTTAAACCTTCGGCATTAGCCGCCCAGTTACGCCAGCGATACGCTTCGGGTAACGGGGATTGGTAATCGTCTTGTAGCAGTTCCCATTCACTTTCGCGGTCATCAAAGATTTTTAAAAACAGCATCCAAACGAGTTGGCTTAAGCGTTGCGCGTCGCCATCGACACCCACGTCTTTACGCATGATGTCTTGAATGGATTTAATGGTGGAGGAAATGCTCATGATTTTGTTTTATATAAGGCTGATGGTGTTTAAGGATAGGTCTGGCTGTGTAACTAGCGCTCTAGCCGACATTAAAATAAAGTGCGTGTTCTAGCTCATAAAGTGCAGCTAAATAGGCAGGTTTACCGCCAAAGGATGAAACTAATTCACTGGCTGTACCCATGTTTTTAAAAGGATCTAAAGTCAGTATTTTAATATCTTCTATGTTTTCTAAGCCGGTATCTTGGTATTTATCCAGTAAAGTTTCTAATACTTGCCGGGCTTGTGCGCCGTATTTGGTAAAGTAATTACGCTTTTTAACCTGTTCTGCGCGTTCTTTACGGGTTAACGGTGGTTGATCAAAAGCGACGTGGCAGATTAAATCAAAAGGGTCAAAATCTTTACCCACTTCTTCGGCTAAGGGTTCTAGTAATAAACCTTGGGCTTCGAGTTCTTTAATAATGGCGGCTTTGCGTTCGGCTGTGTTCCAGCGGCGTAAAAAGTCATCTAAAGAGCCATAGTCTTTACGCACGGTTGAGCGGGTGTAATCTTTGAGTGATTCGGTGATTAATTTACCTTCGGGGCCGTAATATTGCACGCGTTCTGAGACGACATAAACGGTGACATCACCTAACACGTATTTAACTCGTTTTGCGTTGGGTTCATCATCTGGGATGTTTATATCAGTAGCACCACTGCCATCAGTATCGGTTCCTGAGAGTGGATTACCGTTTTCATCGAGTTCGGGTTCATTATTGTCATCGGGTGGCACGACGGATTCATCGGGTTTGGGTTCATAGATCATCACCGGTTCGCCATCAAAGTCTTTATCGGCAAACAGTTCGGTGGCTTTTTTAAAGTCCATGATGGTAAACCAGTATTTATCGTAATCTTCGTTAATACGGGTGCCACGGCCAATGATTTGTTTAAACTCGGTCATGGAGCGGATGTGTTGATCTAACACCACCAATTTACAGGTTTGGGCATCCACGCCGGTGGTCATCAGCTTAGAGGTGGTGGCAATGACGGGATAGCGTTCTTCTGGATTAATAAAGTTATCTAATTCGGCTTTGCCTTCTTGTTCATCACCGGTGATACGCATGATGTATTTGCGATTTTCTTTAACCCGTTCTGGGTTTAAATTTACTAAGGCTTTGCGCATGCGTTCGGCGTGGTCTATGTCATCACAGAACACGATGGTTTTAGCGTACGGATCGGTGGCGGTTAAAAATTCGGTAATCTTTTGGGCGACCAGTTCAGTACGTTTTTCTAAGACTAAGGTGCGATCCATATCACGTTGGTTGTAGATACGATCTTCTATCAGTTCGCCATGTTTATCGGTTTGGCCTTTATTGGGGCGCCAGCCTTGTAAGTCTTTATCGATATCAATGCGCACCACTTTATAAGGCGCTAAAAAGCCATCTTCGATACCTTGTTTAAGGGTGTAGCTATAGATAGGTTCACCAAAGTAATAAATGCTGGATACGTCTTTAGTTTCTTTGGGTGTAGCGGTTAAGCCGATGTGTGTGGCTGAGGTAAAGTACGCCAAAATCTCGCGCCAGGCAGAATCTTCTGCCGCACTACCCCGATGACATTCATCAATCACAATCAAATCAAAGAAGTCGGGGGAGAATTGTTTGTATATGTTTTGAGTTTCTTCGCTGCCGGTAACAGCTTGATATAAAGATAGATAGATCTCGTAACTTTTATCAATTTGGCGTTTGCTGATTTTAGTCATCGCTGCGCCAAAGGGTTTAAAGTCATTGTTTTTAGTTTGATCAACCAGTATGTTTCTATCAGCTAAAAACAAGATGCGCTTTTTAGTGCCAGACTTCCACAAGCGCCAGATAATCTGAAAAGCCGTATAGGTTTTACCGGTGCCCGTGGCCATCACTAATAAGATGCGTTGCTGCGCTTTAGCGACGGCTTCTATGGTGTTGTTAATGGCATTGGCTTGATAATAACGCGGAGCGCGGCCTGTGCCATCATCATAGTACGGCATTTCGACGGTGTGTTTGGCATCGGCGGTTTCTAAACCTTTATAGTGACAATAGCGTTGCCAGAGTTCTGTGGGGCTAGGAAAGTTGGCTAAGCTGAGTTCTTGTTCGGTTAAGGCGGCTAAGCCTGTGCGGTCATGACAGATAAAGCCATCGCCATTAGAGCTAAAGACAAAAGGGATATCCAAGGTTTCTGCGTAGTTTAAGGCTTGTTGCATACCCGCCCCCACGCCGTGTTTATTGTCTTTGGCTTCTATGACCGCTAAGGGGATATTGGCTTTGTAATAGAGGATGTAATCCGCACGTTTTTGTTCGCCTCGGGTATGGAGTTTGCCTCTGACGATAATGCGACCTTTAGTAAATGACACTTCGCGGCGGATTTGTAAGGCTTCATCCCAGCCTGCGGCAATAATGGCAGGGGTGATGAATTTGGCACAAATATCCGACTCGCTTAAGGTCTTTTTATCCATAAAGGGTAGTGGTGTGTTTATAAAGTAAGTTCAATTAAAACTCAATAAGCTGCATTTTACTATTTTTTTGTCTATCGGCATGACTTAATCACTTGTATGTTATGACACGGCTGCGACAGTTTGTGACGTATATTAAGGAGTTTTAGAGCCGAAGCTTTTATAGGAGTAACCTAAGCTTAGGTTCATGACATGATGGCTTTGATAGGGGGTAACTAAAGCGAAAACATCCTAAGTTAACGCTTTCTTTACCCACATTAAAACCATGAATGATCAACTTATCGCTTTAATATGCGTAAATAAAATCTTTGTTCATAACATTAAGACTTAGGTTTATACAATCTAAGCTTTAATGTGAGTAACCTAAACGCCGGTTGCTGATACGCTCGTGATAATGTGTGTAACTAACGCTTTGTTTACTTAAACCCAAGCCATGATTGATCAACTTCTCGTTAGAATGTGAGTAAACAAAGCTTAAGTTCATAACATTAAAGCTTAGGTCTATAACATTATCGCTTTAATGTGAGTAACCTAAGCTCCGGTTGGTGATACGCTCGTGATAATGTTTGGAAC
>CANGLL010000073.1 GCA_947454605.1 Methylococcaceae bacterium
AGAAATGCACCGCATCTCTTTAACTGTGGGCACGAAACAAATAGTTGAAGAATTGGTTATTCAATTTACGCATACAGAGATAGTTGATTGGATGCTCCCCAATATACCTCCTACCGGTAAGAGGGTTGAGATTGGTTTGGTGGTTATTGCGGGGATTAAAGATAAAAAGGTTGCGCACGAACACATCTATTGGGATCAAGCCAGTGTTTTAAATCAAGTTGGCTTACTTGAATCTAAAGATTTACCTATCTGTGGCTCAGAAAGTGCAAAAAAACTATTGCAACTTAAAGAATAAAAATAACTCACAAATAGTTTGATTTAATCCTCGAGTGTGTGAAGGCCTCTTTTATGTCCAACGGTTTTTGGTTGCGGGGATTATTCCAGTCTTTGTTTACATCCGAATTAAAGGTAGAGACATGGTACTAATCAGCATCTGTTTCTTTTATTCGTTAATATTTCAAATTAAATCATTTAAAAATCAGAAATATACATTATATTTCATCCATGATATTGATGTGGAAATCATTTTTTATCAGGTGTATACTCAATTTAAACCACTACAATTTATGGTTTTATTAGGTTTGTCAAAAAAGGAGTCAAAACATAATTCTTCTTGTTTTCTCAAATGAAAAAACTCTTATCAGGAATTATAAAAATGAACCCTATTTGTCCCAATTGCAAAACAGATTTAGAAAGATGTCGGCGTAACTTGCTTGACAGGTTTATCAGTCTCTTCTTTAGTGTTTCCCGTTATCGATGTTACAGATGGGGCTGTGATTACACCACCTTAAAAAGAACTCCCAAGAAAAATTGAAACTTGCATTTGACAATTATTAACCAACTAAGCACTTTTAAAGATAACACTATCAGTATTAGTCATAAGCAGCATCTTGCTTAATTCAGCCTACGCATACTAAAATTTTGTAATATAAAGACACATAAATAGTGAGAACCTCCCACGGTTTTTTTATACTGTTTCATGATTATGACTAGGCATTATCCCAAATGACACAAGCCAAAAATAAATCACCCAGCGAGGCTTTAACCCAGTCTAACCCTGTAAGCTTTTGGGAGGCTTTTAAATTCTGGTTAAAAATAGGCTTTATTAGCTTTGGTGGTCCTGCAGGTCAAATTGCCATCATGCAACAAGAATTAGTAGAAAAACGCCGGTGGTTATCAGAAAAGCGCTTTTTACACGCCTTAAATTACTGCATGTTATTACCCGGCCCCGAAGCCCAACAACTCGCGATTTATATTGGCTGGTTAATGCACCGTAATATAGGTGGCATAATCGCAGGTAGTCTTTTTGTGATTCCCTCTTTATTAATTTTGATTGGTTTAAGCTGGATTTACCTCGCATACGGAAATTTACCGGCCATCGCTAGTATCTTATATGGCATTAAACCTGCTATAACGGCCATTGTCATATTTGCCGCCTATCGCATCGGCTCCAGAGCCCTTAAAAACTCACTACTCTGGACAATAGCTAGCTTAGCTTTTTTAGCCATCTTTTTACTAAAAACGCCTTTTCCACTCATTGTGCTCTGCGCAGCTATATTGGGCGGACTAGGCGCCAAGCTTCTTCCTGAAAAATTCACGCCAAGAAGTGGTCATAGTAGTCATAAGAAATCTTACGGTAGAGCGCTCATTGATGACGACACACTAATACCTCCTCATGCACACTTTAGTTGGATTAATCTAAGTAGAGTCATTAGCACCAGCTTATTACTATGGACAGGAGCCATGGCTTATCTGTGTGCGAAGTATGGCTGGAATGGGGCACTAACTCAAATGGCTTGGTTTTTTACTAAGGCTGCCTTGATGACTTTTGGTGGCGCTTATGCAGTTTTACCTTATGTCTACCAAGGTGCAGTGGATTATTTTCAATGGCTAACACCACAGCAAATGATTGACGGCTTAGCCTTGGGTGAAACCACGCCCGGCCCCTTAATTATGGTAGTTACTTTTGTAGGGTTTGTTGCCGGTTGGACTCAAGAAGTCTTTGGCCCCGAGCATTTATTTCTCGCAGGCTCAGTTGCGGCAATTATTGTGACTTACTTTACCTTTTTACCCAGTTTTTTATTCATTTTAGCGGGTGGCCCCATAATAGAATCGACGCACGGAAATTTAAAGTATACGGCCCCGCTGACTGGCATAACAGCCGCTGTCGTTGGTGTTATTTTGAATCTAGCCGTATTCTTTGCTTGGCATGTATTCTGGCCCACTGGTTTTAATGGGGCTATCGATTTCATATCAGTCATCATCAGCCTGTGTGCCTTTCTAGCACTAATTCGGTTTAAAGTAGGTGTTATACTCGTGATTATTGCCTCTGGAATAACAGGATTAGCAGTTAATTTTATTTTGGCGTAACGTACCGGTTCGAACTGCTATTGCAAGTTAGTCGGCCGTTGGTTTATTTATTGCGGTAGCGGATGCAGTTGGCTTCGTGTTTGTTGGGCATGATATACAAATGCCTCTTAGTACTGGATACATATATTGGCCAGCTGTGGTTGGACCATTAGTTGCAAAGTTAGCCCACAGTATTCCTGTAAAAGTACTTAAAAATTTATTTTCTATTTTTCTGGCAATTATTGGTATAAAGCTAATAATTAAGACTTATCCTCTAGAAATACTGACAAGCATCGTTCGGCATTATTAATTAATGACCCTATATTTATTTCCAATTAAGCGGTAATATTTCAAGACCGTCAATCAACTAAAGAAAAAGGTTATGACCATGAAAAAAAATATAAATAATTATCTACGCATAACCACTATGGTCATGAGTATCACTTTATCTGCTTCAGCGATGGCTCGCGAGGAACATAAAGACGGTAAGACGAGCAATCTCTTATGTGTAAGCTTAGATGGTGCATTTAAAGAGGATGCTATTGCGATTATGCGGGTCGAAAATAATGGTCAGGCACATGGGATTATTTGCCTACTAGACCTAGAGGCAAAGGATGCCATAGAAAATTGCAATTTTGTAACCGGGCAGGCACTTAGTGAAAGCAACGTAATCCCAAAATTCTTGGATATATCCGTAAACGGAACTTCACATTCTAAGCCCCCTCGCCATTTAGTTCAAACAGATGCTGCTTTTACTTTCACCCAAGACGAACCCATTGGAGAAGGTGAAGTAGCCAACTATCATGATGCAGCCCCTTGGGTCGTCGAAAGAGCGGTTGGTCAGGCGCTACAATACCAATGCGGAATATCGGTCGCCGATTTAAGTGGAGAAATAACTCATACAATAGGTGTGCGCGAGGTGACCTCTCCCACCGTAACTCTTCGCGAATTGTCAATTACCACTGCAGTATTAGCCTCATTACAATCCTCTGTTAAGTAATCCATAAATTTCAATAAAATACCACTGAGCAACAAATAGGAAAATGAGATTAGACAAATAGCCTCTCTATTAATGACCTTTACAAAAAATTATGGATACCCGCCCATACGCACCATATATAGTGAAGGTGTATGGATCATTTTTATTATCAATCTTGGTCAGCCCGCTATAAGATTTATGTTTTCTATCTACAATCAAAGTAATAATAAAATGAAACTAATTACTATTTTATTAACCACCCTGCTTTTTGTATCGCCTTGTTATGCGGGCGACACACAACAAGATAACCTAAATTCCCAACGTATCAAAATTGATAAACTAGATGCTAGTTTAATTAAGATATTGGGAAAGCGCATGAAAGTTGTCGAGGCCATTGGTCGTTATAAAGCCCATAACAATATCCCGGCACTGCAACCGAAAAGATTTGAAGAAATCCTCAATAAAAATATTCAACTCGGTAAAAATGAAAAACTTTCTGAAGGCTTCATCAGAGCCATTATGAATGCTATTCATGAAGAAAGTTTGAACAAAGAGACCAGTTCAAAAATAAAATAGTCTTATAAGGTTGACATCTTCCAGATAAATCCTCTCGGCAATTAGCCCGCTTAAAGACCCCGCCAAAAACTTAGCAACAAGAATCTTAGCAGCTTAAGTTATCTCTTGTACGACTACTAGGATACCCATACAGCAAAAGAAGCAGCCTAAAGAACTAAAGATTGAACCGAAAACTCTATCGATAAGAGGTTCGTTTTATTTAAAAAAATAAACAATCAACAACTAATTGACTGCATTACACATCAATCGTTAAATTTAATTCAACGTATTGAGCATTTGGTAAGTTGAGTGCTTTAGCGCTGCCCTCATCATTTAAATGCATTAAATAATAAGGCCAACGTACCCAAAATGGTAGGGTATGGGGTTTACAACTACGCAACTGTTCATTAGCTGTAAAGTAAACAATATCTTTAGATTCTGACCACCACCCTTTTTCAAGACCATAAGCCTCAAGGGGTTGCAAAGTCTTCATTTCATAAAAGCCAAAATCAATACTGACACGATATAGACCAGATGAATAGGCAGTTATATGTAAACGTTCATTATCAGGCACTCTAGGTTCATGTAGCGTATTTAACTCAACAATGATAGAAGGTTGATACAGTATGGATGTTAATTGGACTTGGCGTAATAAAGCATTTGGAGTAATTTCTAATTCAGGTTCAAAATCTAAATGTTGCAAAAAAACAGCAGGTCTGGTGATTAACTGTAAGTCATGGCGATCAGTTATCGAATCGGCAAAAAGTGGTAAAGGTAAGTCTAAGCGCTGAGCTCGACCTTGCAGATAATGGTTTCCTAACAACCAACTTGCCATTAAAGCAGAGAACACAAACGCGATTATTAAAGTGACGTAACTACCTTGCGGTATTTTAGTCAAGGTTGCAAGCAAAAACACACAGTCTAAAGGTATAGCAAAGGCAACAAATGCTAAAATCGACAACCAAGACCACTTCCATACGTAGTAAATGACGAGAGTAAAGGCTAAGGTTGTTAAAAACATCGTTGCAGAAACAGCAAAACCATAAGCATTAGCTAAAGCGGCTGATGAACCAAAACTAATCACCAGCGATAACGAACCGATAGCTAATAATGCGTTTATCTTTGGAATATAAATTTGCCCCCTACTTAAAAATGAAGTGTGGATGATTTTTAAACGGGGTAAAAATCTTAACTGTATTGCTTGACTTGCCAAGGAAAACATACCTGAAATAACGGCTTGACTGGCAATAATACTTGCACAAGTAGCCAAAAAGACCATTGGAATTAATAAATTATGGGGTATAAGAGCAAAAAAAGGTAATTCAATACTCTCTCCTTTTTCAATGTGTTGAATTAACCATGCGCCTTGACCAAAATAATTCAATAATAAAGAAAACAATGCCAAACCATACCAAGCTACTTTAATCGGTTTCATACCAAAATGCCCCATGTCAGCATAAATAGCTTCGGCACCCGTCACAGCTATCATCACGGATCCTAATAAACTAAAGGTATTAGCAGGACCCAAATCAATAATTAAGTTAATTGCATAGAGTGGAGAGATAGCTATTAAAATCAGAGGATTTCTAATAATTTGAATCATACCTAATGCACCGATTGCAATAAACCATGTCAACATAATAGGACCAAATAATTGACCTAGTCGCCCCGTACCAAAACGTTGAATTAAAAACAATCCTGCAATCAGAAAAACAGTGATCAATAAAATCCAATGATCAATATTATCAAAGGTCATTTTTAATCCTTCCACAGCAGATAAAACAGCTAATGCCGGCGTTAACATACTATCTGCAATTAATAATGCAGCTGCTAATATCGCAATAATTGTGCTAAAAAATAACATTTGCTTTCCGAGTCTATTGGAAGATTTTAAGATAGCTAACACAGCAAAAATCCCTCCTTCCCCATTTTTTTCTGCCTGAGTAATGAACAGTAAATATTTAACGCAAACAATTAATATGAGAGCCCAGAATATCAATGAAATTATCCCCAAAATTATGGGAACTGAAAGTGGCTCCGAAATCGCGTAAAGACTGGCGGTCAAAGCAACAATAGGACTGGTTCCTATATCACCAAATACGATTCCAAGCGCACCAAAAGCGTAAGTAATCAAGCCAGAATAAGTTGTTTTATTTTTTAAATTCATCGGTCATGCGAATGTATGTTGATATCTAATTATATTTTTCTTGTTAAATTTACGTTCTGTAAAAATCAACAACCATGTTATTTTATGCAACTTATTTTTAATTTAAAACTTAACTGCATTTTAATGACTAAAATTTTTGATTACATCTGCACATTATCGGACTTAAAAATATTGTGTTTCTTCATAACCTTTATTCCATTTTTTGCTTATTTACTCTATGGCTCACTAAAAAAATTATTTTGGAATAAAGAAATACTCGTAGATAAAGATCTAGGCAGAAGTTTGTTAAGCTCATCCTTTGCCATTACAACATTTTTGCTAACTTTCACATTAATCCAGACACTTTCAACCTACCAAAAGATAAATTCTTCAGTGTATGATGAAATATCTATAATGGAACAAATTGATATAACGCTTGTTGGTTATGATACAAAAAAAACAGACGCTTTTCGGACTCAATTAGAAAAATACATTCAATCTATAATAAATCAGGAATGGGGAGGTATGTCGGATGACTCTGAACAAATTAAACCCTCAAAAGAGTTTCATGATTTATAT
Source organism: Methylococcaceae bacterium (assembly GCA_947454605.1). Taxonomy (GTDB): domain Bacteria; phylum Pseudomonadota; class Gammaproteobacteria; order Methylococcales; family Methylomonadaceae; genus Methylobacter_C. The sequence continues at coordinate 6,609 of CANGLL010000073.1, forward strand.
AACATGATCAGTAAAGCATCAAATTCGACAGATGATCAACTTAAAGATCTGTCTCAGAAATGTTTCCCCCTAATACTCGATTTAAGTAAAGTCCGATATTTAAGACAACAATTTGCAGGAATGTCCTTACCTAAAATATTTTGGATAGGTATATTCTTTTTAATATTAACAAGCGTTACATTGTTTTTTTTATTGGACAAAAAAAACCCATATTATTCTCTAATTTTATTGTTTCCAATGATATCTATTGGCGTGTTAATGGCATTAGTAGTTATTTTTGACAAACCATTTAGCGGAGAGAAATCGGTAACAGCAAAAGCATTTCAATTATTTATTGATAGAATGCATGAACGAAGCTACTTAAATAATAAATAATAAATAATAAATAATGATGTGACGAATTATTTTTCAGTAAGTTAACATTCCATCATGAAAAAATTGATTATAAGATAGATACTTATAAGTACCTTTACGTATATTAAAATAAAATAATTCAGGTAAACTCATTAAAACACCTGTCGTGCCTAACTCAATATTTTTTCCACTATCAAAAGGCCAAGTTAGCCATCCTAATAAGCTTTGACTAATGCCTGCCGCTACATTAAATACGCCAAAGACAGGCCTGAAAATAACATTATCATCTGTGAAAAAAATAAAAAACGAATCATCTGAATTATAATCATATAAAGTACTAGTTAATGTATTAGATTCACGCAATATAATAATTAATTCATTATTCTTATCATAAAGCTGATCTAATTGCATATTATGGTAAGACTTCAATGTTTCAGTTTTCGTTAGATCATGACGCTCTTGTATAGATTGAAATGACAAAAATGGAATAAATTTAAGATAGCTTGATAAGCCGCCTCCATATTGATTAAAGCTTTCTATAGTTAACAATCCAATAGATTCTGATTGGTCGCTATTACTTTTCTGTTCTTGCTGTAAAGCCTGCTCAATACTTTTAAATAATTCAGTAACACAATTGAGCGTGACTAAATTATATTGATATTGCTCAGTCATTATTTGAAGTAACTGCGCTTCATACCCTTCCAAGTCATTTAATGCGGTTATTAACTGCTTTTGTGTTAGTTCAGGAACAATCCAGTCTGGTAATGGAGTACTTTTAGTAGGCAAAGCTTTTTGGCCATTATATCTGATGGGTTCTGGTCGTTTAATTTTAAGTAACTCATAATATCGGTTCGCAGCCATTTCAAGTTTACTGTAATGACTTTCAGTCAGGCTATTAGAACTAACTGCTACATTTTTCAGACTTTCGAAGTAGATCAGTGAGTCATTAATCTGAACTTGCATTTCAGAAGTATGATGATCAAATTGACCCACACTGAGCCATTCACTATCTATTGCGTAATCATCAATAAAAACCCATACACCTAAGCTTAAAGAATTATCTATCGCAATAATACGAGCCATATTAATTAAAAAGGCATAACCCCAGTCAGGTCGATCAGAATTGGCCAAATTAACCAAACTATTTATTAATCTATCTTTAAATGCCCCTAATACTTTTCTTTGATCAAGAGTAACAGGGGTATTAGTAATAAAATAGGCATCTTGTTTTAAAGGTGGCTTTTCTTTAAGTAATTTTATAGCTATTAATCCTATTATGTTATCAGTATAACTTTGTGCAAATGAGGCAATAACAGGAGGGAAATTATCTCTTGATAGTATTCGCGTTCTTTCAAACCAACGACTTGGCATTAATTTTTTAATGCTATCACTCATTTGCTCATAACGAAATGAAATGAAATCCTGACCATAAGTTTGCTTGATTTCTTTCTCCAACCCCTCAACAATTGAAGAGTGCAACTGAACGCTTTTATCTTTATCTGCCCCCCTCTTATGTTGGCTATCTAAGTCTTGCTTATTATAAAAAAGCCCCACTCCTTTTAGATATAAAACGGAAGAAAATTCTGTATCCAAGAATTTAGAGTCCGCATTTTTCTTATAAATTAAATGACGTAAAAAAACGCTATCCTTATGCAGATCATCTAACTGTTTGAACTGTTGTTGCTGAGCCAAAAACTGCAGTTTAAAATACTCACTGAGTGCTTTAAAATTTTGCTCTGACACCTGAATATGACTTGAATGGATTGGTCTGTTTTGTAAAAAACGATTCATAAAATGAAACTCTGGCTCATTTTGTCTTAATAATCGAATCAAACCAGAATCATGATGTTGATAATGATAAATTTCATTACCCAGTTGTAAAGCACAATGCCCTCCGCTTGAACTACCTTCGTTTGCTTCCAGATAAAGGTATTCTATCGATGCAGAAAAACTGAAGGTAGAATAGAAATTTAGTGCAATAAAAATCGTAGTCATAAAAAAAAGCTTAAATCGTTTAATCATGATTCATACATAATACAATTAAAGCTTTTTAATATTTAACAACGCTTACTTAATACAACCCTAATCATTTGAGTCATAACCGCTCTGAATATCCTCTATTTTCTTTGGGTCGCCATTAGCAATATTATTTTTGTAGGTTTCATAAACCGTTTCATTGACATTAGCTTTCTTCAAACCTTTTCCAATCCCTCGGTAAGTCAAACTATCTTGCTCCCAATTTGTAATGCCCTCTTTTGCAGCAATATCACTAAGCCCTCTAAGGAAAGAGCTATAACTATCATTAGGTCGTGAAGATTTAACATAAGCAAGGGTATAATCTGCAACTTCATTTGGATATTTTTTATTGTTTCCAGAAACTGAAGATGGACTACTAAGAATAGAACT